>NZ_CAAHFB010000004.1 GCF_900880625.1 Halorhabdus rudnickae | reverse complement strand
GTGGGGGGTGGCGGCGAGTTTAGGAGTACGACCGTTCGAGCACGATCTCGCCGGTGTCGTGCAGCTCCGCCGACAGCCGGAGAAAGTCGCGCCAGAGCGGCATTTTTAAGTCCTGCATGCGCGCACATACGGTGGTAAAGTCGAGGAGCTGAGACACTTCTAGGCCGAGAATTCGAGCAATCCGTGGCATTTCGTGGAGGTTGTCTAAAAGTCGTCGGTACGGCAGATCGAGATACGTTTTGAGGCCATGAATCGAGACAATCAACTAGTCTGCATAGCCGCCGTAACCCTTTTTGACGGCCGGTTTTGGGCTTCTGACGACGGCTTTTTGAGCGAGCGTTACAACGTTCTTCGTGAAGCGAGCGATTTTGGTGTCCACAGCCAGACCAACCCGCTTCACATCCTAGTAAGTTAGACATTTAGCGTGGACTACTAGGAATACGATACTAGTTCGAGAGTCGCTGAGTTGCGCTGTTTCGAACGTCTAAACAAGGCCGAGAAAACCCTTTGAGCCAATTTAATGTGAGTTAAGCACCTATTCAAAATGGCACAGATACCAGGTCATCATTGCCGTCTCACGCTGGATTTAAGTGATTTTATTATTATATGTAAATATGGTACGTAAGGTCTCACTGACGGGCACACTCCACCTCCACTTACTGGCTGTTCAGTTCATCATTTTGGGACTTATCTTCGAGATTAGGACCCCTACAAAATCGATCATGGGTTTCGGCCTTGCAGTGCTGGGCCTACTGATGGGCGCCGTCGCGCTGCTCGCTGCCAGTACCACGCCACGCACTGAACCGCGCCAATCAGCCGAGTGACTCGAAGTCCATGGTAATATCCCGGAAGTAATTAGAAGTGCAACCTGGTTCGCTATGCGTCCAGAGCGTCCCTGAAGGAATACTCGACGGCCTTGTTCAGCGTCGGGTGGGCGTGGATCGTGTCGGTAATGTCGCTAACCTGCCCCGAGCCAGCCCGCATCGCGACGAGCACCTCGTGGATCATCGTCGAGGCTTCCTCACCCAGCATGTGACAGCCAAGGATCTCACCGTCGGGGGTGGCCAGTACTTTCACGAACCCTTCTTCCAGTTTCTTCGCCCGTCCCATGAGGGTCTCGGGCAGGGCCCGTCGACCAACGACGGACGCCTGTTCGGCAGTCTGGAGCTCGGCTTCGGTCGCGCCGACCCCGGCGATCTGAGGCTCGGTGAAGACGGCATGTGGCAGCGCCGAGAGGTCGATTTCACGTTCCGCATCGTGAACGACGTTGTTGATGGCAAGGCGGGTCTCGTAATCGCCGGAGTGTTTGAACATCGCGTTGCCGGCGATGTCGCCCTGGGCCCAGACGTTCTCGGCGCTCGTCTGCAACTGTTCGTCCGTCACTATGAACCCGCGATCGTCCGTTTCGATCCCGGCTGCCGCAACGTCGAGTGTATCCGTGTTCGGTCGTCGGCCCGCCGCGACCAGCACCTCTTCGCCCTCGACGGTGATCGCGTCGTCGTCTTCGCTCTCAGCGGTGACCCGGACGGGACCGTTCACCGATTCGACGGCAGTCGCGCGATACCCGGTGTGAACCCCGTGACGATCGCGTGCGATATCGGTGAACGTCTCGCTCACGTCGGGATCTTCCCGGCCAAGAAGCGTCTCACCGGATTCGATGATACGCACGTCTGTCCCCAGCGTTTCGAAGAAGTAGCCCAACTCGACAGCGATATATCCGCCACCGATGGTGACGAGGCTCTCGGGCTGTTCGTCGAGATACAGCGCTTCGCGACTGGTGAGAAACTCGACCGAATCAAGGCCGTCGATCGGCGGCACGAGTGGACGACCCCCGGCGGCGACGACGACGACGACTTTCTCTCCGCTGACGCGCTCGCCCCATCCGATCCGCCGGGGATCGATCACCTGGCAGCGCAACCTGGGGCTGTCGGCCGAGACCGTCGCCGAGCGGGCCGCCGCCACGCCGTCGGTGATCCGACGGTACTACGACGATCCCGAGTTCGGCGACGAGCTGGAGCGGCGCCGAGGGCGGACTGAGAGTATCGACGTGCGCGAGCACCTGCACCCCGAGGACCTGGAGGTTTCGTCATGAGTGTCACATCCGCTATGGGTTTTTCAGTACCGGGGAAGTGTAAGCAAAGGACGGAAAAGGACTATAATCCCAATGGGGTCGGAGGGATTTGAACCCCCGATCGACTGATATCTCCGGTTGCGCCTCGGAACTCCAGAGGGTCATCAAGGCGGCCGGTGATCAGCCGGTCGCTCAGTATATCAGTCTGGAGTGTCGTCCCGGGCGCGGTGCCTCTGGAGTCAGTCGCCATGCCGGACTTGGCCACGACCCCGCGCTCCGTCGTAAGGCGATTCGTGGTAAATGGATTTCGATTCGGGCCGCCATCAGTCACGATCAGTGGCCTGCCAGTCACAGTTTTGGCACTTCTGGCCAGTCACGAATTCCGTGACGGAAGGCATATAGCCGACTTCGATGACATCCCCGCCACACTCCGGACAGTCCCGGTCGGCATCGGCGATCGACTCGGCGTCCATAACGTCATCGTCCTCGATGAGTTCTGCCAGCCGTCGGGCCGTCACCATACGCCCCTGCACGACGCGATTCTCGGGCATGATCGCTCCAGGCGGTCGACACTCCTAAGCCTTCCCGTCGTGGTGAATCTCGCGACAAGAGTCACAACCAGGGGAGCTGATCGTCTCCGTCGCGTTCGTCGGCCTCGAACGACGGGACGTGTGGCGTCTCTTCGACGGCGTCGTCAGTGGCACGCTTTTGACCGCCGTTGGGGGCAGTTGCGTCGGGACCACCGTCCGTCGCCGCGTCGGTCGCTTGGGAGCTCTCAGTGTCAGGATCGAATGACAGGAGTACCGCGACAGCGAGTACAGCGAGACTGAGCGGCGCATCCGACGGGATGAGCCCGAAGATCGACAGCGCCAGAACGCCGAGTGCCACGGCACTACCGAATCGGAAGCGGTCGATGTCGACACTCGCCCGGAGCCACGGACCGGCCAGTGCGACGAGCAGCGCGAACCCCACACCAGCCGCTGCCGCGGCCGTTCCGCTGATGATCAGTGCAGGGTCGGTCGAAACTGCGAGTTCCGCTCCGGAGAGATCGAGACTGGCGATCAACCCGAACCCGACGATCACCGCCGGCCGGGGAATGCTCTCGCTGATCCTGGCACTGGTGGTTCTGGCTGCGATTGCTAGGATGACCACGCCAGCGAAGCGCTCGAAGATCGCCAGATCGAGCACGCTGGCGATCGACGGGGCGAGAGTTGCCTCCAGGGCGGCAATGGGAACCAGAATCGCCCCAACGCCCAGGACAGTCCGGGCCTGTTCGCGCGGGGTCCCATCCATATCCGCGAGGATAACTGCCACCGTGGCGCTGCCGCCAAAGACCAGCAAACCGACCTCAAGAATACCGAATACGCTGCCGACTGCGCCGGCGAGAATCAACGCCGGGAAGACGCCATCGACCAGCGGGAGGCACATGATGGTAGCGAGTAAGCGACCGTCACCGCCCACGCGTCGCTCGATGGCTAACGCGACCGGGTGTCTAGAGCTGCTCATCAGCTAGGGGCGGCCGTCTCCCGTGGCCCGTGGGTACTGAGACCTGCCCCGATAGCGTCGCCTGTCGGGGTGGGCGTGCTCCGCCTCGCGTCCGCTTTGGGAAGGAAGCCAACTGCCTGAATTGCTTCCAATCCCGAAATTGAACGCTGTCCCCATCGATGTTGTAAATGTATTCGCCCCTGCAGCGTCACGGCTTTGCTTTCGGGCGGTCCGCATTCGAGTGGGGATGGCGGAAGCCATGTGTTGAACAATGATGGATTTGGATAAAAACGTTGCGTGAGAGTCGACCCCAAGAGATGAGCTCACACAGATCTGCGCGCAGAACAGACGAACATCTCGACGAAACAACTGTGGAAACGGCCAAATGGGTTATTTTGAACGGTTTCGATCAAGGATCGTCGTCAACTCGGCGGGCCGGAATATGCTCACCACCAGATGTGACTCGCAACCCTTTTGGGTCGAGGTGGCGGACGGCTTACATGGCGAAGTCCGACCGACCGTTCTCGACGAAACTTGAGGTACCGGAAGCACTGACGTTCGACGACGTACTCTTACGGCCCAAGGAGAGTCGCGTCGAACCCGATGATGCGACCACCGAGACGCACGTCTCGAAAAACGTCACACTGAACGTGCCGGTCCTCTCGGCGGCGATGGACACCGTCACGGACGGCGATATGGCAATCGCGATGGCACGGCATGGCGGGCTGGGTGTCATTCATCGGAACATGGATGTCGACCGGATGGTCGCCGAAATCGAGCGCGTCAAGCGCGCCGACGAGTTGATCATCCGCGACGTCGTCACGGCCGCCCCCGACCAGACCGTCCGCGAGGTCGATGCGATGATGGACCACCGTGGCGTCAGTGGCGCGCCAGTCGTCGGCGAGGACGACGAAGTCCTGGGGATCATCTCGGCGACGGATATCCGGCCGTACCTTGAGGTTGGCGAGAGCGACGCTGTCAGCGAGGCGATGACCGACGAGGTCATCACCGCGAGCGAGTCGGTTACGCCCCGGGAGGCGCTCGAACTCATGTACGACCACAAGATCGAGCGCGTCCCGATCGTCGACGACGAGGAGCGACTCGTCGGCCTCGTGACGATGCAGGGGATCCTCCAGCGACGCGAGTACGACAAGGCGGTCCGTGACGACGACGGACGCCTCCGGTGTGGCGTCGCAGTCGGCCCCTTCGGAGAGGAGCGAGCCGTCGCAGCCGACGAGGCCGGCGCGGACGTTCTCTTCATCGATTGTGCACATGCTCACAACCTCGACGTCGTCGAGAGCGCCCGTGACATCAAGTCACAGGTCGAGGCCGATGTCGTGGTCGGAAACATCGGGACCCGCGAGGCCGCCGAGGATCTTGTCGAGTTCGCCGACGGCCTGAAGGTCGGCATCGGTCCGGGAAGCATCTGTACGACCCGGATCGTCTCCGGATCAGGGATGCCACAGCTGACGGCGACGGCGGAGGTCGCGGACGTTGCTGCCGATCACGACGTGCCAGTGATCGCCGACGGCGGGATTCGGTACTCCGGGGACGCGATCAAGGCGATCGGGGCTGGCGCGGACGCCGTCATGCTTGGGTCTTACTTCGCGGGCACCGACGAGGCCCCCGGCCGCATCGTTACGATGAACGGCAAGAAGTACAAGCAGTACCGCGGGATGGGATCGGTCGGGGCGATGAAGTCCGGTGGCGGCGACCGCTACCTCAAAGACGTCGAAGCGGGACAGGACGACGAAGAGTACGTCCCGGAGGGCGTCGAGGCCGCAACGCCGTACAAGGGGCCGGTCGAGGACGAACTCCACCAGCTCGTCGGCGGCATGAAATCCGGCATGGGGTACGTCGGCGCCGAATCCATTCCCGATTTCAAAGAGCGCGCGGAGTTCGTCCGGGTCTCGGGTGCCGGCCAGCAAGAAAACCATCCCCACGATGTCGTCATCACCGACGAGGCACCGAACTACCGACCCGACGAATAAATCGCGGGGGCCGTTTCAGGCGGCGTTTTCACAGGCGGGACTGCAATAGCCCGTTTCGGCGGCGTTCGAACTCGGATGTGCCTTGAAGTCCTCACCACACGTTTCACAGGTGTAGGCCTCGAAGTCAGACATGTCATCCGGGCCGTTGCTCCGGCGTGACAAAGATACTTGCGGCCGATTACAGGAGTTCGCGACCGGCACGGAGCCCGCTCCGGAGCGCCGCCCGCGTCCGGCCGATCCCTTCGACCCAGTCGCCTGCGATCGCGAGGTCGTCCTCGAGAGCGCGTTCGAACAGTGAGTCGTCGATCCCGCGGGTCGGAACGGCGTCGCCCCAGCGTTGGTACTCCCACCATGTTGGCTCGGTCAATCGGTCGTCCCCAAGGAGTTCCACTACTCGCTGTGTGGCGGCCTCGGCGGCCGCGGCGGGTGACGTCTGCGGATGCGTGACTGCCCATCCTGGACCGAACTGGACGATGACGATGGCCTCACCATCCGGAACGTGGCCCGGCTTGTGCCCCTCGTTGGAGACCCAGGCGACATCGTAGACCCCCTCCTCGCTGACGAGGCCGAAAAACGGCGTCTCGAGTTCGAAGGGGTAGTGCAACGCGACGCTGTCCATCGTCCGATAGGGGATCGTATCGAGCGCTCCCGCGAGGTCAGCTCGGATGGGAGCGCCCCAGTCGGCTGTCTCGAAGAGTACCGACGCCGAAGCGCCGGGGACGGCCAGCACGACCGCGTCGAACTCCCGCTCGCCCGTGTCGGTTCTGACCAGCCAACCGTCCGTGAGGCGCTCAAGGTGGGTGACGCCGACGCCGACCTCCAGATCGGCCCCGCTGTTCTCTATCATCGCCCGGACAATGCCATCGAGACCCTCTTTGGTCGTCCAGCGGGTGTTCTGAGGCGTCTGACCTTCGGCGATCTCGCCGCTCGCGTCGAACTGCCAGACCGGCGGTTCGATCTCGACGGCAACGTCCCCGGCGGCGTCCTCGATAACGGATTCGAGGTCCGCGTCCCCGAGTTCGAGGTAGTTCGCGCCGAAGTCGAACACACATCCGTTCCGGCGGTGACTCGCCATGCGCCCGCCGACGGTGTCCATCTCGAAGACCGTCACATCGACGCCGTCCAGCACGTGGGCCGCCCCTGCCCCGGCGATGCCGGCGCCGACGACACAGACTCGTTCAGTCATACTGTCTCTTCGATGGGCCCGACCAAAAGGGACGCCTTGCAGGCAGGTACTGCGGTGATCACCCGCCACACCGGGGAAAGAGAAACGCTCCGGATACCGGTCGCTGTCGCAGTCAAGCCGAGAGATGGCAGGAAAGCGGCTCGATCGATGCGCGGCGGGATCGACCTTTTAATTATATCTAATTACTTTTTTGTGCGTCGAGCTCATCAGCCAGTCTACGATGAACCCGCCAGAACCGATGGGTTCGACACTGTCCGCGTCCCGCCAGGACCTGATACTGTTCGCCCTCCCGCTCGCCTTTTTCGGAACGTTCGTCCTCGGTCGCTGGATCGTCGACTCTACCGTGCTGGCGATCGGGGCCGCCGGGATCGTGTGTCTCGTGCTCCTGGTCGATGGGCTGTTCGTGAACCCGCCCGTTCCCGAGGAGAGAAAATGACGGGCGCGTCCACAGGACGGTTCGAACTGGGCGGGTTGCTGACAGAGAAAAGAGGCCCGAACTGTTAACTCATCTCGGACCAAAGATGGGGGCATGGCGTCGGTCTTTGGCACGGATCTGTCGTTGCTATTGCTGTTAGCGGGAGCGTTGCTCCTCATCGCGGAAGCGATGGCTCCGGGAGCGTACTTCATCGTCCTGGGGATCGCACTGCTTATCGCCGGACTGGTCGGACTCGCACTCCCGGCGTCGCTTGGCGTCTTCTCAGTCGTGATCATGGCCGGAGTGGTACTGGCCGTCGGATCGGTTACACTGTATGCCTACCGACAGTTCGACTTCTACGGCGGGAAAGGTGAGGCACGAACCAGCGACTCCGAGTCGTTGAAAGGCGCAACCGGACGTGTGACCGAGCGGGTCACCGCAAGCGAGGGCCAGGTCAAACTCCGGAGCGGTGGCTTCAACCCCCACTATCAAGCCCGGGCGTTCGACGACGAGATCCCCGTCGGCGAAGAAGTCATCGTCGTCGATCCCGGCGGGGGGAATGTCCTCACTGTCGAGTCGATGGCCGTCCTCAGTTCCGACGAGATCGACGAAGAACTCGAGGCGGGTCGGGAAGCCACTGAGCCGGAAGCAAAAAATCCAGGGAGAGATGCCGACAGAGAACCGGAGACGGATCCCGCCTGACACGGCGGCGCCCAATCAGAAGTCGTTACAGACCGGGAGCCCAACCGTGTCGAAGTCGCTCATCGCAGCGAGCGTCTCCGGAATATCATCGAGGCTGATCGTCTCGGAGACCAGCGCCGTGGGGTCAAGCTTCCCGCTCTCGATCATATCGAGCATCTCCGGGTAATGTGAAGGCTGGAGCCCCAAGGACCCATAGAAGTCGATTTCACTGGAGACAAACCGGTCGACCGGCAAGGGAATCTCCCCGCTTTCCTCTTCGGTGGTCATCCCAAGCTGGACGTGTCGGCCATTCTTTGCCAGAGAGTTGACGGCGTTTTTCGTGGTCTCGGCGATACCTAGTGCGTCGACGGAGACAGCCGCCCCACCGTCAGTGATGGCCCGAACCTCCGCAACTGGATCGGTCTCGGCGGCGTTGACCGTCGCGACTGCGCCGAGTTCCTCGGCTTTCTCGAGCTTTCGGTCCTCAAGGTCGACACCGATGACGTTGGCACCGAGGGCATCGGCAATCTGGACGCCAGAGAGCCCGACTCCCCCGAGTCCGTAGATGACCACGTCCTCGCCACGACCGACGTCAGCGCGATGAGCAACCCCGTGATAAGAGGTCATAAACCGACAGCCGATGCCGGCCGCCGTCTTCGGATCGATCGAGTCCGGCAGCGGCACGGCGTTGACATCCGCCGTCGGGATATGGACCTGCTCGGCAAAGGCACCGGAGACAGTAAATCCGAGCCCCTGGTGGTTCTCACAGATGTTCTCGTGTCCAGTCCGACAGAGATGACAGTGCCCACACCCGAGGTTGAACGGGATCGCGACCTGCTGACCGACTTCGACGGTCTCGACATCCTCGCCGACTTCGATAATGGTGCCCACCGGTTCGTGCCCGAGGACGTGCGGCGGATCCGGTCGATAGTCGATCCAGTCCCAGTGACCCTGCCAGGCGTGCCAGTCGCTCCGGCAGACGCCGACGCTGTCGATCCGTGCGACGGCGCCGTTCGGATCCGGCTCCGGATCCGCCACGTCGTCGATTACGAGCGGTTCCTGGTACTCTTCCATGACAGCTGCACGCATACATATACAACTCCGGCCCGAGAGAACCATATATCGATTCCCCGGATACTACGGCATATTTTAACTATAATACAACAAATAATAATTATCTAAGGAAGCTTCCATGCTAGTGGCTCCGGGTGTTTCCAAGCACTCAAAACAGGAGTGTTGCCCGAAGACCCTACCGAACGTGAGAGAGACAGGTCGTGCCACGGCGGATATCCCGATTAGGCGAGCAAGGTATCGTGCTTGCATAGTTGTTCTCCCCGCGGGACAGGCAGGCCAACACTTTTGTTCCGTTCCTGCCAAGTCGGATCGTATGCTTCCGATCACCCCGCTGCAACTGGGTGGGGACATCTTCCCCATCGTCGCGTTCGTACTGCTCGCCATCGCCGTGGTGACGGTCTGGCAGATGGTCGTCATCACGGACGCCTACGAGAAGAAAGCCCTCACGGTCCTGGGGGAGTACCGCAAACTCCTCGAGCCGGGGATCAACTTTGTCCCGCCCTTCGTCTCCCGGACGTACACCTTCGACATGCGGACACAGACCTTAGACGTACCGCGCCAGGAAGCGATCACGCGGGACAACTCACCGGTCACCGCCGACGCCGTCGTCTACATCAAGGTGATGGACGCCAAGAAGGCGTTCCTGGAAGTCGACGATTACAAACGGGCCGTCTCGAACCTCGCCCAGACGACCCTCCGTGCCGTCCTCGGTGACATGGAACTGGACGACACCCTGAACAAGCGCCAGGAGATCAACGCCAAGATCCGCAAGGAACTCGACGAACCCACCGACGAGTGGGGGATCCGCGTCGAGAGCGTCGAGGTCCGGGAGGTCAACCCCTCCAAGGACGTCCAGCAGGCCATGGAGCAACAGACCTCCGCCGAGCGTCGCCGCCGTGCCATGATCCTCGAAGCCCAGGGAGAACGTCGCTCGGCCGTCGAAGAAGCCCAGGGTGAAAAGCAGTCCAACATCATCCGCGCCCAGGGTGAGAAGCAAAGCCAGATCCTCGAAGCCCAGGGTGACGCCATCTCGACTGTCCTGCGTGCGAAGTCCGCGGAAGCGATGGGCGAACGCGCAGTCATCGAGCGCGGGATGGAGACCTTGGAGACGATCGGCGAGGGCGAATCGACGAAGTTCGTCCTGCCCCAGGAACTGACGTCGCTGGTCGGCCGCTACGGCAAGCATCTGACCGGGTCAGACACCAAGACTGACGGCGAAGTCCTCGAAGGGCTGGACTTCGACGCCGAAACCCGCGAAATGCTCGGTCTCGATGACATCGAGGAGATCCTCGGCCAGATCGACCAGGAAGCCGAAGTCGACGTCGAGGAGATGGAAGAGCAGGCCCAGGCAGTCAAGTCCGGTGCCGAAACCGCCGACATCAAAGATCCCGACGAAGTGATCGAGGAGATGGACGACGAGTTCGACAGCGGCGAGTCGTCCTGACTCGATCAAGCGAAGCCGTTTTGTGACTGCCTGACGTGTATCTGTTAATGGCTGATGGTGAGGGCGTCGACGAGAGCAAGCGGGCGACTCTCCGTCGGTTCGCCGCGCTGGGTGCCGCCAGCCCGCTGGTCGGCCTCGCGGACACCGGCAGCGATAGTCGCGCGCCGGATGCGATTGCGGGCTATCTCTCCCGGACGCCGGGGGCACACTTCTCGAAGATCCGTGACGACCTCAAGCTCGGGACCGGCGAGACCCAGCACCACCTCCGGACGTTGCTTACCGAGGATGCCATCGAGAGTGAGCGCGACGGAGAATACCGTCGGTTCTTCCCGGCCGACCGGTTCGACACGTTCGAACGCACGGCCCTGGGGTATCTTCGCCGCGAGACGCCCCGGGGAATGATTATCGCGTTGCTCGAAGATCCGGCCGCCGCGGCAAGTGAACTAGCCGAGGGCCTGGACGTTTCGACGCCGACCGTCAGCAAGCACGCCGCACGCCTCGAAGCGGCCGGGCTTCTCCGGCGAGAGGACGGATACGAACTCCGCGAACCGGAGACGCTGCTCCTGCTGGTTGTACGCTACGCCGACTCCTTCGGGCCAGACGCGATCACGTTCGCTTCCCACGCGGACGAACGCGTCAGCTACGACAGCTGAACGAGAGACATTTCGTGATGGCTGTGCCTCAACGAAGACCGTTCGGTCAGCGGATGAGAGAAAATGCCGTCAGAGTCAGGCTTCGACCATCCACGTCGTCGAAGAGGAGTACCCCCACTTCTCGACGGACACGTCGAACTCGCCGTCGGCGATGGCCGTCATGTTCGTCCCGACCTCCTTGGCCGAGAGCCCGAGTTCTTCGCCGATAAGTCGGGACTTGAAGTACGTCCGGTCCTCTGCGTTGGACCGAAGGTACTCGAGGATCCGCCGCTGTTTGTCCGAGAGTGGCTCGGTCTCCGTTCCCGCAGCCGGACGAACGCTCATATCCAACCGTTGGTCAGAGAGCGGTATAGGCAGTTTGGTACGGTCGGTTAATCGACTGCAGTAGTGCGGTTTGAGGCAGGGAGACGGGGGCGACCGTGATCTCGACGTTTCCCTGGGGGGCGTCTGGTACGGCGGGGAAACTGGTCAGATGTCTTCTTCGATGATCTCGCCGACAGCGAAGTTAGACTTCACTTCGGTGATCTCGACTTTGACGCGGTCGCCGACGTCAGCACCGGGGACAATAATGACGTAGCCGCGTTCGACGCGGGCGATGCCGTCGCCTTGCTTGCCGATGTCCTCGATCTCGACGTAGCGGATCTCGCCGTTTTCGACCGGGGGCTGGGGTTCCGAGGGCGGGCCTTCAGTCGTCGGCTGCTCGTCGGCTTCCTCGGCCTCGCCCGAGATGAGCGCGACCCGATAGGTGTCGCCGGGGTCGATCGAGCCGGTCTCGACCTCGCGGCGGGGTACCTCGACGACGTAGCGGTCGTCCTCGTCCGTCACTTCCGCACTGAACAGACACAAGAGTTTCTCTGAGATTTCCACAGTCAGTCCTCCGTTCGCCGCGTCGGCGGCCTCCCTAAAGAACTTGACGACAATCCGAGTCACAGACGGCCAATAGTGTCGAGCACTATCCGATCGACCCCGTGGGCTTTTGTTTCGATCCACCGGAGTGAGTGACATAGATACACTCCAGTCGATCGGTCTCGGCACCATGGGAATCGACGACCCTGAGACGATCGCAAGGGCGATCGAACTCGGGTATAGCCACCTCGATACGGCACAGATCTACGACAACGAGAGAGTCGTGGGCCAGGGCGTCGAGCGCTCTTCACTCGATCGAGAAGAGCTATTCGTCGCGACGAAAGTCTGGATCGACAAACTTGCCCCAAAGGCGGTGGTTGACTCGACGGAAGCGAGTCTGGGGCGCCTCGGAATGGACACCGTGGATCTGCTGTACGTCCACCGACCGCGGGGCGACTACGAGCCGGCCGAGACGTTGCCGGCCTTCGACGAACTCAGAGACAGCGGACACATCGAACACGTCGGCGTTTCGAACTTTACCGTGCCACAGCTGGAGCGGGCCAGAGACCACCTGGAGGCCCCTATCTTCGCTAATCAGGTCGAGTATCACCCGCTCTACCAGCCTGAAGCTGCGCTGGAAGACGCTCGCGAACACGAGTACTACCTCGTCGCGTACTCCCCGCTGGCAAACGGCCGTGCCGGTGACATCCCAGAGGTAGTCGAGATCGCCAATAAACACAACGCGACGCCCCAGGCGATCTGTCTCGCCTGGCTCACGGCCAAGGACAACGTCGTGGCGATCCCGAAAGCCAGCAGCGAGGCGCACCTCCGAGCGAATCTCGAAGCCGCCGACCTCGAACTCGATCCCGAGGACCACGACGCGATCGACGGGATCGAACGGGAGGAGGAAATCTTTCCGGAGTGAATCGTACAGGGAGTCACTCGCGGGCGTCCAGCGCCGTTCCGTCCGGGCGTTTCTGCCCTTCCGAATCGTGGACCACGACGCCGTCAACGTCTGTGGGTTCGTAGTTGTCGCGGACCCCGATAGCTTCTTCATGCTCTCGAATGGCGCGTTCTTTGAGGGCTTGTGCCAGTTCCTCGGCGTCCTCACGCGAGATGTCTCGCCCGAGACCTTCACACTCGTGGGCGCGAACAGGGCCGTCGCTATCGACGACGCTCCCCATCGGCTCGCTCGTGGCCTCGTCGTCTGCCAGGGCGATGCTGAACGGATAGGTTTCACAGATGAGCGGTCGGTCACCGTAGATCGAACACGCGCCCGCGTCGTCGTAGAAGGTGCAGTCCCCGCAGTCGTCGGTCTGTAACGCCCACTCGAAAGTCTCGCCGCTCACCGCGTCGCCGCCGTCGTCCAGCCCGTAGGGCATCGGCCGGGCGACGTCACGCCACACCTCACCTTCTGCGTCCTGGATCGCCCGGATCTCGTCGGGGAAGACCGTCGCCGTGTGTTCCTCGTCCATCCCTTTACAACAGTGACCACAGCGCGTACACTCGAAACCGATCCGCTCGATGGCGTCGGCAATAACACCCACGTCGAGGTCGCGCACGGCTGCCAGTTCGGTTTCGAGGGTCATGGATCGGCTACCCGGCGAAGGTAAAAAAGGGCGTCGGGGTCGCTTACTCGCTTGTACGGTAGTAGACCTGCTTGCGGGCGTCCCGGAAGCTGTGGCGGGCCGAGACGAGGTCGGCCTCCTCCAGGCGGTTCAGCGCGTACCGGACGGTCCGATCGGGCAGCAGGGACTCCTCGGCGAGCTCGCCCTGCGAGAGGGGTTGATCCGTCTCCAGGACTTTGGCGACCAACTTCGCGCTCGGCGGCAGCTCACGGAGGCGTTCGCGGAACTCCGCGTCCGTGAGGACGACTTCCGTTCTGGATCCGTCTTTGACGGTCGTGCTCATACGTGGAGAAAACCCGGTCGGTATTGGTAAAGCTTGGCTATATGGTGGATATAATTCCTTGGTTAGTATATACGTCCTTATACACTCCCGGAGCCGGCGATCCAATACCGTTTTAGTCGCCCCGTGGTGACAACGGTGACGTGAAGGGACAGGAGTGGTACCAGGCCGACGAGATCGCCGAGGCCTACGAGGACAAGCGCTTCTCCGGCGGTGGTCGGCTTATCGATCATCGGGAGAAAGAGGCGGTACTACGCGCGCTGGGGCCCGTCGAAGACAAGCGGGTCCTCGAAATCGCTTGCGGAACGGGCCGGTTCACCGTCATGCTGGCCGAGCGCGGAGCGGACATCGTCGGATTAGACATCTCGGGGCCGATGCTCCAGCAGGGCCGGGAGAAGGCTCGCGCTGCCGGCGTCGACGACCACCTCCAGTTCTTCAGGGGCGACGCCGGCCGGCTGCCCTTCCCGGACGATCACTTCGACGCTGTCCTTGCGATGCGGTTTTTCCACCTGGCAGACACGCCAGAAGCATATCTCAGCGAGATGCGACGGGTTGGGAAGGACGTCGTCTTCTTCGATACGTTCAACCGGTTCAGCACCCGGTCGATCTACAACTGGGCGCTCCCGATGGGGTCGCGGCTGTACTCCCGCTGGGAGGTCGACCGCCTGGTGTCGACGGCCGACCTGACACTGGTCAACGTCGCCCACGACTTCGTCGTCCCCTATGGATTTTACCGGGCGATCCCCGACGGTCTCGCTACCGCGTTCCGGAGCGTCGATCAAGTGATCGGCCGGGTTCCGGGTGGTGACCGACTCGCGTCGGTCTCCTACTGGACGTGCAAGGTCTGAACCTACGGAACTGTTGAAATAAAATATATCTCGTGGGATCCCGCGACGCTTATACGCGTTCGAGGCGCTATAGAGTGGTATGGAGCTGTCCGTCGTCGTCCCGACCCTCGACGGGCGCGAACAACTGGCCGGGACCCTCGACTCCATCGCGGCCAACGCGCCAGGGGTCGAGGTGATCGTCGTCAACGGCCCCTCGACCGACGGGACGACTGGAATGGTCCGCGATCGGGCGGACGTCGACGTTCTCGTCGAGATCGCTGACCGCTCGATCAACGCCGCTCGAAACGCCGGGATCGATCGGGCGAACGGCGAGGCCGTCGCGCTGGTCAACCAGGGACTCTCGCTGACCGAAGAGTGGTTGGAAGGGCTCCGGGTCGGCTTTCAGACGTCGCCAGTGGTCACTGGACCGACCCATCGCCCAGTCCGTGCTGGAAAGACCACCGAGGCGGTCGAGCGCCGGACGATTGCGGGGCGAACGGTGACGTACGTCAATCCGGGGAATCTGGCAGTGACGCGGAAGTTGATCGACGACCTCGACGGGTTCGACGAATACCTCAAGATCGGTGGCGCACGGGACTTCTCTCATCGGGTCGCCGGAACAGAGCGCAGCATCAGCTGGCAACCGGAGATGGCGGTCGAACGAGTCGTCGGTGCCGACGGCGGCAGTACCGAGCGCGACTGGGGCTGGAAGTATCGGTCGCTCTCGTACCGTCTCGCGAAGAACTACGGCCTTCGGCCGGCGGTCATCGGGCGTCTCTATCGCAATGCCGTCCGCGACGGGGCCGATGCACTCCGCGAGGTGTTCGACGGCGACCGGCGAGCGTCGATCTGGCTGGACACCGGTCGGCAGGTGCTCGGTGGCGTGGCACGCGGACTCAAAGACGGGCTGGCGGCCCGGGCACGCGATCGGAGCGAGCGCCGGAATCCCCGTGGCCGATCCAGCCGTCGGGACCGTGCCGTTTCGGTTTTCGAGAACTAACGACACGGCCGTGCGAAACGTCTCCTCAGGGGGCCAGCGCGTCGAACACCCGGGCCGGGTTCTTCGTGAAAGCCCTCCGCATTGCGTCCTCTGGCACGTCCAGGGTAAGGATCTCCATGAGCGCCACGTCAGGGTGGGCAGTGGGTGCTCCACTCCCGAACAGTACGCGATCAGGATGTTCGCGCAGCGCCCGCTCTAAGGGTTCACGGAACCTGACGAAACTCGTATCGAGGTAACAGCGGTCGTGTGCCTCCAGTAGATCGATGGCAGTTTCCATCCGCTCACGTGCGAGGGGATAGCCGCCGAAGTGGGCGACGACCGTCGGGAAGTCGTATTCGAGGATCGTCTCCGCGATGGTCTCGGGCGGGAACGCGTCACCGCCGTGGATGATCACCGGGAGCCCGACCGACTCGAGTGCCTCGAAAACCGCCTCGTCCGGAAGGCCGTCCCGGCCGGGGTGGAGTTTGAACCCCTCGAAACGATCGTCGTAGGCGTACTGTTCGACATCTTCGGGGGCGGTGTGTTCGTCCGCACGACTCGCGGCGAGATTGCGCAACCGCGTCCCGGCGTTGTCGCCCGGATCCAGTGGTCCGTTGATGCGTGCCAACGCCTCGAACGGACGGCCAACACTCATGCGGGCGATGGCGTTGTTGGCCTTCAGATAACTCTCTGCCCGACCGGTTGGGTAGACGAGCGACCGAACGATCCCGGCCTGGTGCATCTCCCGCTCGAGGCGCTCCGGAGTTCCCGGGACGTCCCCCGACTGTCGGTCGGCGTCAGGAGTCAATCGCATGTGCACGTCGACGACCCGGAACCCATGCTCCAGCTCCAACATCCCCCGATTGTTCTTCGGGTTCGCGTATTAAATCATCGCTCCGCGGCGTGGGGAGTCAGCGACCGCTTCACAGACACGGAACACCGACGGACCCAACTCGTCGGTGAAGGCGACTCCGGCAGTGACCCGGCGCCCATTCACGAAGGGTTCTCGAACGGAACACGTCGACGTGGAGAAACAGAGCGACCCCTGAAAAGATACCGTCACGCGGTAAGTGTGGGACCGAGACGGACGCCTCCGTGATTCATGCCGAAATACCGAGCAGTTCACGCGCCCGCTCCGGATCGCCGTCCATCCGATCGAACAGGGAGGCGGTACGCTCACGGACCTCCTCCTCGACGGCGACGTGTACCATCCCTTCGCCAGGTTGTCCGTAGACGACGCTCGCGCCCTCGGGGGCGGCCAGGATCGCCGGGAGCGTCGCAAGGTCCTCCTCGCCGTAGACGATCAGGACCGTCGTCGTCTCCTCGGCCGCGAGTGCATCGACGAGGGCCTCGAGCAACGACGCAGTCAGCGTCGCCGAGGGATTGGCCACGTCGATGCGCCGATCGAACCACGACCCCCCGTCGCCGACGACGGTTCGCCTGATACCGTCATCGACTGCGCTACGCTCGGTCCGTTCGTCGACGAGGGCGACATCTGGCCGTCGTCCCGCCTCCAGGAGGTGATAGGTGACGATATCACCCACGGCGATCAGCGGATCACCGGCGCCCTCGAGCAACGCGTCAGGATCCGTGAAGACGGGACCGAGCGGCGCCTTGAGGTCGGGCCGAAGCGCGTCAGGGAGTTCGAGGACGATTTCGGTTTCCGGATCGGATTCGTCGCTGCCGGCCGGCGTCGAAGGCTCCTCAGTCACGGTCTATCGGACCTTCAGCGCGTACTTGCCGGGCTCGGTGACCTCCATCTCCGCGGCAATCTCGCTGTTGGCAGGATGAGCGATAATAACGTATCCGGCCCAGTCCTCGGTGAGTGAACTCGACCCGCAAGCCTGACAGATTTCGGCTTCCGCCGAATCCTGAACGCGGTGGCACTCCCGGCAGACGTACCGATCCGCCATCAGTTCTCACCCGCGGCTTTCGCCCGCTCCTTTCGCTCTTCGTCGAGCCAGCCGTGTTTGCCCAGGCCAACCTGCTTTGCCGTGAGGCCGATCTTTGAGTCCCGCGGGTTGCGTTCGTCGATAGACTTGGTGACGATCCGGGCCCTGACGGCGTCGCCGACGGTCAGCGTCCGGTTGGAGTCCCGGGAGGCCAGCATCTGGTTCTCGCCGTCGTAGGCCAGATACTCGTCGGAGATCTGAGAGACGTGAAGCAGGCCGTCGACCGGCCCAATGCCGACGAACGCGCCGAAGTTGACGACCTCGACGATCTCGCCGTCGACGACTTCCTGCATCTGGGGGTCGAACGTGAGTGCGTCGAACTCGGCCTCGTAGTAGACGCCGGGCTCGTTGGGGACGACTGCCCCCTCGCCGACATCGTGGACCTCGGTAACGGAGACGATGCTGCCGACATCCTCGTCCATGCGGCCCTCTAGTTTGTCCTGTAGCAGTTTCTTCACCAGCTCCGGCGTCACGTCCGCCAGATGCTCGGGCGGTACCTCGACCGTATCGCGGAGACGAACCCGTTTGTACATGTTATAGTTGAGTGATCGCGAGTTTGTTCTGGCCCCTTAAACCAATTACTGGACAGTTCGCGGCAAGCAGCCGTTCTTTGAGCGGCCCATCGTTGGTGACGGCGTAGGCGCCCTCGGTACGGGCGAGTTCAAGCACCGCGTCGTCGGCATAGTCAGCCTCGTGTTCGCGGACCGTACAGCGCTCGACGAGGTCGCGACCGACACTCGCGGCGGTGGCTTCCTCGCCGGCGCCTGCCGAAAGATCTTCGAGTTCGCCCACGACGGCTTCGGGGACCAGTCGCTGGCCCGCACCGAGCAGGCGATCGAGTTCCTCGAAGACACGGACGTCACACTCGACGGGCATCATCAGTGCGTTGGTGTCCAGGACGGCGCTCATCCACGAAGCGTGCCGATACCGATCAGCCGCCAGCGCGCGCCGATCCGGCGGTTGATGGCGATAGTTGCCCCTTCGCGGGCGCAGACCGGCCGCTTCAGCGCGACTTCGGCCTCACCATCGCGAGCGCTCGTGACGGAACCGACCGTCGTTGCGGTACCGATCGTCAGCATCAGCGGCTCGCCCGTCGAGACCTCATCGACATCATCAGTCTCCTCGCCGACGATCCGGTCCAGCAACTGGACATCCATCGTGAACTCCTCGTGGACCGGCGGCAACGTCCCTGGGGGACCGGCAATCTGGCCCGCCAGCGCGTCGCCTTTCGTCAACGACGGATCGAGACCGGTTCCGAGACCCAGTAAGCCGCCGGGCGTCACTTCATCGACGGTCTCGCCACCGGCCTGCAGCGACCGGGCGGTCGTCGTCACGGGCCGCCACTCAGTCTGGCCGCCCTCTTCGACCTCCCGGCCCGGCCGGAGTTCGATCTCGTCGTCGGTCTCGAAGCGCCCCTGTGCGAGGCTGCCGCCCAGGACGCCGCCGACCAGCGAGTCCCAGGTCGAGCCCGGCCGATTGATGTCGAAACTCCGGGCAACCATCATCTCGGCATCGGCGTCGGGATCCCGATCCGGCGTCGGGATCTCTTCCTCGATGGCCTCGATCAGGATGTCCGTGTTGACGCCCTGGCCCGCGCTGATCGGAACGATCGGCGCGTCTTCGGCGACGGTGCCTTCGACGAACTCCTGGATCTGCTGATAGTTCTGTCGAGCGCGTTCCTCGTCGACCAGGTCGATCTTGTTCTGGGCGACGACGATGTTGTCGATTCCGATGATGTCCAGAGCCATGAGGTGCTCCTCGGTCTGGGCCTGGGGGACGTCCTCGGTCGCGGAAATGACGAGGACGGCGCCGTCCATGATCGCCGCACCGGCCAGCATCGTCGCCATCAGCGTCTCGTGGCCCGGTGCGTCGACGAACGAGACTGTCCGTAGCGGATCGGTCGCTTCGTCGTGTTCCGGGCAGGATTCGGCGACCGTATAGCAGGCCGGCTCCCCACACTCCGGACAGCGCCGGAACGTCGCGTCTGCGTAGCCCAGGCGGATCGAGATCCCGCGTTTCATCTCCTCGGAGTGTTGGTCCGTCCACTCCCCGCTCAGGGCCTCGACCAGCGTGGTCTTGCCGTGGTCGACGTGCCCGACCAGTCCGATGTTCACCTCCGGTTGTCCGTGTGTTCCTGTCATCTCCACAGTAATCGTAGCTGGATTACCCTCCTTGAAGTGATAAACCTACTGTTCTCCGCACGACGGCGGCGACCATCACCACCGCCCGGATCGCTGGATGGCGCCGAGATCACAATCAGGGATCGACGTGGTCGGTCAGGCGCGTCCAACGCGACTCGACATTGCGGTTGGCGAGTACTTCGATGCCCTCGCCGGTTCGGAACCGACTCTTCCGGAGTCCGATGTCCATGACGGTCCCGGTCATCGAGGCAGTCCGCACGCTGTCGCCCTCGTTGAAGTCGGGATCGCGGAGCAGGTACACCCCGGAGACGGTATCCTCGATCATCGCCGAGAGGGCATAGGAGACGCCGAGTCCGATGAATCCCGCGGCGGAACCGAGACTGGCCGCGACTGTACCCAGTCCGACGACGTTCAACAGGACCAGGCCGGCGCCGAACCACATGAACACGGCGACCACGAGGACGGAAAACTCGACGATCAGCTGTTCCTCGGCAGGATAGACGCGCTCGAGTCCTGACCGGAGCAAGCGCGTGAGGACTTTGATGGCGACGTATGCGACGGTGAGGAACACCAGCCCCGAGAGTAGTCGAGGCAGTGCGGCGACCACGTCCGCCCGGAACGATCCCAGCGTCGAGTCGAGCAGGTCGAGGAGACGTAGGGGCATGCCGGTCGTTTGTGCCACCGCGGCCAAAACGCTACCGGCAATCGTGACGAGCACCCCTCCGAGCGAGACGTTTTTGCGGATCGC
Organism: Halorhabdus rudnickae; assembly: GCF_900880625.1. NCBI lineage: Archaea > Methanobacteriati > Methanobacteriota > Halobacteria > Halobacteriales > Haloarculaceae > Halorhabdus > Halorhabdus rudnickae. The sequence goes on along the minus strand of NZ_CAAHFB010000004.1, from coordinate 209,917 downwards.
CGCCCGACTTCCGGGTGTGCGTGAATACGCGTTCGAGCTGGCGCTGTGTGGTGCACTCGAGAGCAAGGACCGCCTCCTGGCTCGCCAGCTCGGCGCACACGTCAACGGTCGCCGGATCATCGACGTCGTGACGGTCGAGCCCGGCCCCGGATTCGATCGCCGCGCGTCGATCACTGCGGGGACGATTCCGCCAGCAGCGATCGAGGCCCCCGTCGGCCCGGGTGCCGCCCGGCGCGTCAAGGACGTCTTCCCGGATATACGACCCGAACAGCGCAGACGGCTCGTCGACCAGGCCGTCGAAGCGGGCTTCTTCGAGCGAAAACGCCGTGGCGGCGACCCGGCCGTCCGGCAGGTCTGTCGGTATCCAGCGGGGTGGTTCGACCACCTGGTTGGCATCGAGAACAAGCCCGATCTCGACCGACCGGGTGACCTCCAGGCGCAACTCCGGACGGACGTCTCGCTGGGCATCTTCGACGAAGTGGTCCTGGCGACAGCCTCTCACGTCACCGGCGCTCACCGCAACCGGATCCCCGAGGAGGTCGGAATCTGGCGGTTCGACCCAGAAACGGGCGAACGCGAGGTCCTGCGGGAACCCGATCCGCTCGACCCGGCCGAGCAGGGCCTCGAGATCCTCGATCGCCAGCCCGGCCGGTCGGACATCGCGATCGTCACGGCCGACGAGAAGCAGCGTGCCAGACGGCGGATCGCAGAACGAGCCTACGGCAAGGGCTGGCGGACGTTCGACCTACCGGCCTGCGGGCGGTGTGACCCGGACGGTGGCCCAGCCGTGGCAGTGCCCTACTGTGAGTGGGCCGAGCGAATCGTCGATCCAGCCAGCGAGTGCGGGACGGACTGTCCCGGCCATGAGCCGGCCGAGCCGCCAGCGATGGACCGACGACGCCACCGGGACGAACGCAGCGCCTGGCGACGTGATCCCGACGGACAGCGTCGTCGGCAGGCGGGACTCGATCGCTTCGAATGAGCGCTCACTCGCCCGCGAACTGCCGGCGGAGGTACAGGAAGGCGACGTAGACACCAGTAAAGACGATCGCGAACGCGGCGGTCTCGACGACATCGATCTGCCCGTCCATCGCCAGCTGGATCGCCAGGTAGACGACGGTGGCGACGACTGCTGCGATAGCGACCGCCACGACGGGCCGCTCGGCGGGAAGCCCCTCTACACTCGCCGGGTCGGTCTCAAGGTCGAGATCCATGCCGACGCCTTCGAGTTCCAGAACAAAGGTCTTACCCGAGAAACTTCCCCGACGGCATTTCTACGGCGACTCACAGCGTAAAGCGCTCGCCGTCGACGGCACGCGGGGCGTCGAAGGCCGTCTCGGCCGGCAGGTAATGCGAGAGGTGGACGATCCGCAGTTCAGTGGCGTCGAGTTCGTCCGCGAGCGACCGTGCGCCTTCGATCGTCATGTGCTTGCTCCCGTAGGTCATCGGGACGCCGTCGGTGTCGTGATGAGAGCCGCCGGCCGGGTGAGAGTCACAGCGGTCGGCCGGCAGGATGCCATCTGCCAGCAGGAGATCGGCATCGGCGAAGGCGTCCTTCGACTCGGGCGGCACCCGATAGCTGGTGTCGCCGGTGAGCGCGAGTGTCCCACCCGTTTGGGGATCCTCGATCACGACGCCGTAGCAATCGAGGGGTGGATGGTCAACGGGGACGAGCATGAAATCGAGCCCACAGACCCGGACGGACTCGAAGGGGTCACGAGGACGGACATCGATGACATCCAGGTAGTCGTACCGCTCACGGATGCTCTCGGCGACGCTCTGTCCGGTCGCAGGGTCCGTCTTCCCCGACGCGTAGACCGGCAGATCCCGCGTCAGCCGGTAGACGTTTCCCAGCCCGTCGAGGTGATCGAAATGAACGTGAGTGATCAGTGCGGCGTCGGGTGCCTCGAAGCCGTGCCGGAGGAACTGCGTCCGGAAGTCTGGACTGGCGTCGATCAGCAGCGTCTCGCCGGTCCGGTCGTTGCGAACGTGCACCGAGAACCGCGTGCGTTCGACGCCCCGGGTGCCGACATCCACGCCACGCTCGCGGAGCTGTTCGCGGAGTCGATCGTCCGGCTCGCGAGCGCGCCGACACGTTTCACAGTCACAGCCGACCGTCGGGGTACCCGTCGTGTCGCCGGCACCCAGCAGCGTGACCTCCATCAGTCCTGGGCGTGATCGGCCGCGTGATCGTGGGCGTGGTCGTGTCCGCCGCTTTCATCGCCGGTGTCAGGAGTTCCGCCGGCGACGAGAGCGTCGTGGTCGCCCTCGATCATATCGAGGTTCTTGAGGTTGTCCCGCTCCTCGAAGTTGGCGACGGCGTCCTCTAGGTCTTGCTGGGTTAGCGTCGTCCGCTCTTCGGTCAGCGCGTCCAGAACTGCTTCCCGCAGGACCAGCCGGAGGTCGCTGCCTGTCAAGCCCTCGGTCAGCTCCGCCAGGCCCTTCGGATCGAAGTCATCGATATCCATCTCCTGGGTGACTACACGCAGGATGTCCGCGCGCATCTGCCCGTCCGGCTTCGGGAAGTTAACAATTTCATCAAAGCGCCGCCAGGCCGCGGCGTCGAGTTGATCCGGGTGATTGGTCGCACCGATCAACAGGACATCGTCCTCGATCAGGCTCACCTCGTCGATGGATTTCAGCAAGGTGTTCACAGCGCGCTTGATCGCCGCGTGTTCGTCGCTGGCGCGGGTCTTGGCGACGAAGTCGAACTCGTCCATAAAGAGGATACACGGCGAGAGTCGCTTGGCCACCTCGAAGGTCTTCTCGACGTTCTTCGCGGTCTCGCCGAGGTACTGGGAGGTGATCATCGAGAGTTTGACCTCTACAAAGGGGAGATCAAGGTCGTGGGCGAGTGCCCGCGCGACGCTCGTCTTTCCCGTTCCTGGCGGGCCAACAAACAGGAGTTTGCCGATCTCCCGGAGGCCGATCTGGGCGAGATACTCCCGGTGCTCGATAGCCTTGACGAGCTTGCTGATCTCGGCCTCTTGGTCCTCGGTGAGGACCAGGTTCTCGAGGGTCATCTCGACTTCCTCCGGGGCGCGGATCTCGACGAGATCGAGCATCTCCTCTTCTTCCTCCTCGGCAAAGTACTCCTCGAGTAGACTGTCGATCCAGGCCCGATCGGCACGAGCGGGACGGACCTGTTCGCGGGCCTGCTCGTGGCTGACGCCCTCGATCTCGTCCTCGAATTCAGCGGCCAGCGTCGGGTTCTCGAGCAGCTCCGCCGGTTCGATCCGCTTTTGAAGCCACTCTTTGGCCATGTTCCGGTCAGTGAACTCGATGGCGTTCGAGAACTCGTCGCGGTCGGTGAACATTAGTCCCGAGACGGCACTCCAGGGTCGTTCGACGCCAGTCGCGTTCGTGACGGCCTCGGAAGTCGGGACGAGTGGGCGTTCGATCGTCCCGTCCTCCCAGAACACCGCACGGTAGGCAGGCGGCAGGTCGTCGGGCTCTAGATCCTCCCGATCGGAGTACACTGCCGCCGTCAGAACGAACTCGACGACGGCACGTTCCGGATCACTCATCCCCCGCGCATTGTAGCGGGATCGACATAAGCCACTCGAAGACGGACAACCGGCGGGACCGTCGATGTGCAACCTCTAAGGGGTGGGACACGGAAGGCCGATTCGATGACCAGCGTCAAGGAGTTCCGAATCGACGAGGAACCGACCCCGACGGAGCTCGGTCGGGGCGCGTTCGTCTTCACCGACGATTACTCGGTGTTCGACTGGGGGAAGATGCCCGACGAGATTCCCGGGAAGGGCGTGGCACTCTGTACGATGGGGGCGGACAACTTCGAGGCTCTCGAGGCCGAGGGGATCGCGACACACTACGAAGGGGTCGTCCTCGACGGCGAGACGACGAGTGTCGAGAGAGCGATCGGAGCGGGCGAAAAGCCCCGCGAGATGGCGATCGAGCTGACGCAGGTTCCGGACCTGCCCCACGGGGCCGACGGATACGACTACGACACCTATCACGACGCGGCCGGCGAGAACTACCTGATCCCCCTAGAGATCGTCTTCCGGAACACTGTCCCGGTCGGCTCGAGCCTGCGGAACCGATCCGATCCCACGGACCACGGACTCGAGTACGAGGAGTGGCCCGACGAGGCCGTCGACCTGCCCGAACCGGTCGTCGAGTTCTCGACGAAGTACGAGGAGCAAGACCGGTATCTCTCACGGGACGAAGCCGATCGGATCGCCGGCCGTGCGGACGTCGCCGATCTCGAATCGATCGCCCGCGAGGTGAACGGCCTGTTGAACCGCCGGGCTGCAAAGGCCGGGTTCGTCCACGAGGACGGCAAGATAGAGTGTCTCTTCTACGAGGGCGAGATCCGTGTGGCGGACGTGGTCGGGACGTTCGACGAGAATCGCTTCTCCTACGACGGCCAGGAGATCAGCAAGGAGGTCGTTCGCCAGTACCACAAGCGGACCCAACCCGAATGGGTCGAGGCTGTCAGCGAGGCGAAACAACGGGCGAACGAACAGGGCGTCGCCGACTGGAAGGCACTCTGTGACTCTCGGCCGGAACCGCTCGACGAGCACGTCCTCGACGTCGCGAGCGGCCTCTACTGTGCGGGAACCAACGCCTACGCTGGTCGTGACGTCTTCGACGCATCCCCGATCGAGGACGCGATCCGACGGGCAGAGGGACTCTGAGAGGCCACCAGTCCCGGCGGTTTAGGGCCGCTACGAGGACAGATGGGACGCTCGATCAGGCGAGCGTTCCGCCACAATCCGCGCAGTAGGCGTGCTTGCGGTAGGTGGTCGTCTCCGCGAGTTCGGCGCCACAGTCCTGGCACGTGTCGTAGTGTGCGACCTGCATGCCCAAACACCGGGGATCGACGTGTTTAGCCCTTCCAGAAGAGGCGGGTTCTGCCTGTTTTTAGGCCAGCCAAAAACAGGAGATCCGGCGCCCGCTCTCGGGCCGAACGTTGAAATATCCGTGAGGTAGCAATCTTTTTGGGTCGGTCGAGTGTAGCAAAGAGTGCTATGGAAGCAGACGAACTCCAGGAAATGCTCGAAACGAACGGTGAGCTGATGATCGCGGTCGCAGACTTCGGCCAGCCGCTGGAGCTTCACCTCCACGACACGGAGATCGACGACGATACGGTCCGACTCGAACTGACTGACGGCGTCCTGACCTTCGATATCGACGCGATCGCTGGCGCGTGGCAGCACACACACTCGCTTGCGGACCTCGGCCTCGAATAACTGATTTTTGACCGGTGATTCCACCGGTCGTCCTTCGCCGGAGACGACCAGCCGACGGCTTTGTGATGTTCGGAGTTACTCGAGATCCTCAGCGAGTCACGGCCGCCCCTGGCGGAGCAAATACGAATATAGCCCGGCGGTTCAGTCGTCGGCTTCGCCACCTTCGGCGACGATGTCTCCCAGCCCGTCGATCGGCCGGTCGGGGTTGCGTGCGTCGAGTTCCTCGGGTGCGCCGAGTTGGGCGTCTGACTCCTCGGGATCGCGCAGGCGAGTGCGTCCGCGGTGGACGTAGACCTCGTCGTTGAGATGAAGGTCGATCGCTTCCAGCAGCGCCTCGGCCTCGAGGGGCTGGCCGATTTCCTGGAGTTCCTCCTCGGTGGCCTCCGGCGGGACGTTGAACACGCGCTGGGTGATGATCGGCCCCTGATCGAGGTCGGTCGTCACGTAGTGGGCCGTGACGCCGGCGACGCGGACACCCTCCTCGATGGCCTGCATGTACGCCGACGCACCGGGGAAGGAAGGCAGCAACGACGGGTGGACGTTGATGATCCGGCTCTCGTAGCGGAAGACGACGTCCGGGCTGAGGATACGCATGTACCGTGCGAGGACGATCAGATCCGTGTCGTACTCCGCAAGGAGGTCTAACAGTTCGTCTTCGTCGGGTGTCCCCTTCTCGTCGCCGATGTCGTGGAACGGCACGTCGTATTTCTCGGCGAGCGGTCGGAGATCGGGGTGGTTGCCGATGACGACCTCGACATCGGCGTCGATGTCCCCGCTGGCCCAGGCCTCGAAGATCGCCTCCAGGCAGTGGCTCTCCTTGGTGACGAGGACGGCGATGGTCTGGGTTTCGCGATCCTTGGGGAAGCGGACGGTGATGTCGACCCCCAATCCCTCGGCGAGTTCCGCCATGTCCTCCCGTAGCTTCACCTCGGTACAGACCATCTCACTCGTGTCGACGAGCATGGTCATCCGGAAGACGCCCTCCCGGACGGCCTGATCTAAGTCCTCGATGTTGATTCCGCGCTCGAAGAGGAGGGAGGTGACTTCCGCGATCAGTCCCGTATCGTCGTCGCCGACGACGGTAATCTCGGTCAGTTCGCGGGTCACGGCCACCACCTCGCTGAATGATCGATGGGGCTCATTGTCCAGTCATGGCAGCCACGCGAGCAAAAAGGGTGCGTTTTCGACCGATCAGAACAAGAGTACCACGGCAGCGATCACCAGCGCTACGACGATGCCGACGGCGTTGTAGTTGACGTCGCCAGTTTGGATGACACGCGTGCGCGAACACCACCAGCGGTAGGCCGCGACCAGCCCCTCGTAGAGCCGGTCGAAGCCGTAGCCAGCCTCAAGGACGGCGAGCAGCCCGCCCGGCGCGGCGTCGTTGATCGACGCCCGGAAGCGGAACCCGAGATAGCCGAACCCGAGAAAGCCGGCCGTCAGTGCTGCTGTCCGAAGCGTGAGTGTGTGTTCGAGGAACTCCACGAGCGTGTAGGCGTGGAGATGGCCGTGTGGGAAGTACGTCGCCAGGGCCGACGAGAGCGGCCCGATCGCCAGCCAGGAGGTGACCGTCAGGCCCGCAAGCACGGCCAGCGGCCCAGTCATCGCGAGCGGGGACTCCTCGGCGCTCGCCGTCGGCTCGGCGACAAAAACCAGGTAGTAGATCCGGATCGAGTAGACCGCGGTCAGTACGGCCGTCACCGCCAGGACCGCGAAGGCGACCTGCTCGATGGCGCTGCCCTCGAGTGCCGTCGAGAGGAGCAGTTCCTTGCTCCAGAAGCCGTTGAAGCCAGGCACGCCTATCAGTCCGAGGATACCGACCAGGAACGTGACGTTGGTCAGGGGCATCTGCTCGCGGTTGCCCACGCCGCGATACTCGAGCATATCGACGTGTTTGTGGACCGTTCCACCGATCCCGTAGATGACCGATCCGGCCGCCAGGAAGAGCAGGGCCTTGAAGATCGAGTGACTCAGCAGGTGGTACGTCGCCGGGAGTGCGCCACCGGACAGCCCGATCGCCGCGGTCACATAGCCCAGCTGGCTGATCGTACAGTACGCCAGCGCGCGCTTGAAGTCATTCTCACGGGTCGCCAGCACGGCAGCGAGAAACGCAGTGATCGTCCCGATCGCCAGCACTACGGTCGTCCACCATTCGAGTCCGTCGAAGATGGGTCGGGTCCGCAAGAGCAGGTACAACCCGGCATTGACCATACAGGCGGCGTGGATCAGCGCCGTGCTGGTCGTCGGGGCCTCCATCGCGTCGGGCAGCCAGACGTGCAAGGGGAACTGCGCGGACTTGCCGATCGCCGCGAGGATGAACAGCGCACCCGCGGCGGTGACCGTCCAAGTCGGCAGTGCGCCACTCGCAGCCTGGTCGATCAGTTCGCGGATCGAGAACGTCCCGCCACCGACCCACAGCACGGCGATCCCCGCAAGTAGGCCGATGTCACCGAAGCGCGTCGTGACGAAGGCCTTCACGCCCGCGGCGAAGGAGGTCTCGTCCTCGAGCCAGAACGCGATCAGGCCAAAGGAACACAACCCCAGGACTTCCCAGAAGGCGTACAGCGCGACGAGGCTGTCGGTCAGCACGAACCCGATCATGCCGCCGACGAACAGCAACGTCAGCGCGTAATACCGGGTCAACCCGCCCTCCCGTTCCATGAAGCGCGTCGAGAAGACGAGCGCGAGCGCACCGACGATCCCGGCGATCGTCGCCATCAGCACACCCAGCACGTCGAGATAGAGCCCGAAGGAGACGTCCGCAGCGGGTACCCAGGCGACCTCGTACTGCACGACGCCGGGATCGCCCGACAGCGCCCGCGGGACGAGCGACAGCGTCAGGGCGGCAGTGGCGAGTCCGGCCAAGACAGCCGTTCCGTTCCGGACGCGATCACCGGCGACGGCCACGAACGGCAACAAGGCGGCACCGACCAGCGGGAGCACGATCGCGCCGAGCGCCAGGACGGCCGGCATCGGCTGTCCGGGTGCCATGACGGCAACGGCGGCCAGTAGTGCGCCGGCAACGAGCAGGCCGGGCGTCGATGCAAGCAGCGTCCGTCGATTCGTTACCATGTCAACCTCCCGAGTGCCTCGAGATCGAGTGTCCCGTACTGTCGATACGCCGCGACGGCCACGCCCAGCAACACCGCGACCACGATCGCGTCGATCAGGATCAACAGGACGACGATCCCCTGGCTACCGGTGGGATCGGTCGCCACGAAGTTCACCAGCACGCCCTTCGAGGCGAGTTCGACGCCGATCAGCGTCTTCACGACGTTGCGACCGGCGACGATGCTCGCCAGGCCGATCACCAACAGTGCCAGTGCCGCGCCGTAGGCGATGGCCGTCATTGCTCCACCTCCCGGGATCCGGCAGTGGATCCAGTTTCGCTGTCACTCTCGGGTTCGAGCCGTTCGGCGGTCAACCGTACAACCGCCAAGACGCCGACGAACACCAGCACCGTGACGGCAAGCAGATCGATCGACCGGGCACTCCACAGCGCCTCGGCGAAGGCTGTGTCGCTGGCCCCAGTAGTGACAGCGGTCGGATCGACCAGCGCCCAGACCGTGATCCCGACGCCGAGCAAGAGGCCCAGCGCCAGGCCGACCACGGGGAGTTTCCCGCCCGAGATACGCTCGGCGGCGTCGGTCTCGGTCAGACTGATCACGAACAGGAACAGGACGGTCACCAACCCGGCGGCGACGACGGCCTCGAAAACCGCCGCGATCGGCGCACCCGCGAGGTAGAAATACACCGCCAGCGCGACGCTCGCACCCGACAGCGAGAGGATCGAGACGAGGAAGTCCCGTGCAGCGACCGCGAGCAGTCCCAGCAGGACCGTCACTGCGAGTGCCGCTGTGGTTAGTTGTCCGATCATGGTGCCACCTCCAGTCCGTGCTGAAGCACGTCAGCTGCCGGCCCGACGAGGTCGAACCCGAACGCCGGTGCGATCCCCAGCAGGATCGTCCCGGCAGTCAACGCCAGGATCGGGATTGCGAGCACCGTGGGCGTTCGATCGACAGTCTGCGTAGCGTCGGTCGGCGTGCCGAACAGCGCACCCAGCACCGGGAGATAATAGCCCAGCGAGAGGAAAGAGTTCCCGATCACGAGCAGCGCGAGACCGACACCGACCGCGCCCGAGACTTCGGCGCTCCCGAGGACGATGAACAGCTTGCCCCAGAAGCCAGCGAGCGGTGGCACGCCGGCAAGCGCCAGCACGGCGACCGCGATCGCGCCCGCGGCGACAGGCATCCGATAGCCAACCCCGGCGAGCGCGTCAAGCGTGCGGGTCTCGCCTTCGGCCCCAGCCAGTCGGTAGACGATTGCACCGACCGCAAGGAAAGCCCCGCCCTTCATGAACGCGTTTGCGAGGACATGAAAGAGGGCGCCATCGAAGGCGACGCCGAAGCCGCCGTAGAATCCGACGCCAAAGCCAAAGAGAATGTATCCTACGTGCGGGATCGACGAGTACGCGAGCAGTCGCTTGAGGTCGCGCTGGCCCAGCGCGAGGAAGTTGCCGACGGTCATCGTCAGTCCGCCCAGGACGAGCAAGAGGAGGCCGACCGAGACGCCGTCCGGGACCACTGAGAGTGCTTTCACCATGGCGACGACCGCGGCCGGTGTCGCCAGCCCCGCAAGCAGTGCGCTCGCGCTCGCCGGCGCCTCCGCGTAGGCGTCGGGCAACCAGGTGTGAAGTGGGACGACCGCCGCCTTCACGCCGAATCCGACGACGAGGAAGAGAACAGCGGCTTCGAGGGGGCCAGGACCAGCGGTCGTGGTCAGTTCCCCGGAGAGTACTGCAAAGTCAAGGACGCCACCGGTGTGAGCGTAGACGAGCGAGATACCGAAGATCGCGAGCAACGAGCCCGCCGCGTTCATGACGACGTATTTGACGCCCGCTTCGACGGCCGTCGCGCGATCGACTGCGAACGGAACCAGCGCGTACGTCGCGACCGCCATCACTTCGAAGAAGACGTATAGCGAGAACAGGTCCGCCGCGAGGCCGATCCCGACGACCCCTGCGACGGCCGCCAGCACCAGCGGGAAGTACACGTCGGCGGCGTCTTCGACGTCACCACCCCCAGTCGCGTGGACCGTGACCGCGAGACCAGCCAGACACGCGACCGCCGAGAGGAAGACGCTCAGCGCGGTGACCCGGATGCCGACACCCTCTCCCAACAAGGCATACTCGATCGGGAGCGAGCGGGTCCACAGCAGCCAGGTCGTACCCAGCGCGACCAGCAACGACACGACCGCGGTCCCACCAGCCCACGCTGTCGACCGTTCGCGGACGTAGCGACCGGCCAGGTAAGTGCCGAAAACGCCGCCGAACAGCGCGATCAGTGGGACGATGGCGAGATAAGTGCCACTCACGCCAGTACCCTCCCGAAAGTATTCATACCGGCAAGTTTGGTCGGAAATCACCTTGAATCATTCGACTTCCGGCGGTACCTTCGTTGGCATTTATTTGACGATCTATCGTGAAGGTTTCGAATTACGGCGGCTTCAATGGCCCAGCGAGCCGACAACTCATCGGACGTCTTTAGGTAGTCCGTGACGTTTCGGCGAGTGTGACGAGGACACCCACAATCGGGCTGGACGACCGCGTCGCGGTCGTCGGTATCGGGTCGGCGCTCCGAGGTGACGACGCCGTCGGGCTCAGACTCCTCGATCATCTGGACTCCCGCCGGGGCCACTCCGGAGACGATCGACTGCTGCTCGTCGAAGGTGGGGTCGCCCCCGAGAACCATACCAGCGTCATCAGACGGTTTGCTCCGGACTGGATCGTTCTTGTCGACGCAGTGGACTTCGGTGGCGATCCCGGCTCCGGGAAATGGGTCGATCCCGACGATCTCGGCGGCGAGTCTTTTTCTTCACACAAGTCGACACCGGCGATGCTCCGGACCTTCCTCGCTCGCGAAACTGGGGCCGAGGTCGCGCTGTTCGGTATCCAGCCCGCCACGATCGATCACGCCAGGGCCCTATCCGACGCTGTCGAGCACCGGCTGGACGAGCTGGCCGAGGAACTGGCCGAAATCCTGAGCATCGACGGGCCGAGTACAGGTGGGAACTCACGAACAACGTAACGCCAGCTCGGGCCAGTCGAAAGAACGTATCGAAGGGTCCGTCCAGTCAGTCCAGCGGTTTTGCCCCAACGGTTATCTATATTTCTTCCCTATTCCGTGCCATGCAAAAGAATGTCAAGACATGGCTCGGCTCCCACAATGGGTCAGCAGTGTTACTGGGAGTCTGTCCGATGACCTCCGAAATCGTCGAGGCAACCCTCCGGGAGGCCAGGCAAGCCACAAACTTCACCCCGATGTTCATCGCAACACCCCGTCAAGTCGATGCGGACCGGGGCTACACCGGCTGGTCGCAATCGGAACTCGTCTCCTTTATCGAAGAGCTAAGCAGTGCTGTCGATTACGACGGCGAAACGATTCTCGCACGGGACCACGGCGGTCCCTATCAGAGCATGCGCGACCGCGGCGATCCGAGTGTGGACCTCTCGGAGGCGATGGACTATGCGACGGACGTGTTCTTCGACGACCTCGATGCCGGCTTCGACGTACTCCACGTCGACGCAACGGAGGACGCTCGTGCTGATGGGATTCTGGATCTCGAAACCGTTGCCGAGCGGACGGCAACTCTGATCGACGAGATCGAGGAGCGGCGCGTCTCGAACGACCAGGAGCCGGTCTACTACGAAGTCGGCACCGAGGAGATCAGTGGCGGGATGACCGAACCGGACGATTTCGAGCGGTACATCCACCTGCTGAAGGAGGCACTCGCCGAGCAACGGCCCGGTGTGTTCGAGCGGATCATCTTCGTCGTCGGGCAGGTCGGCACGACGATGCGGATCGACATGACCAACGACTTCGATCCGGACCAGACCGAACGGCTGTGTGCAATCGCCGACGAGAACGATCTCTTCGTGAAGGTCCACTACACCGACTGGCTCCCGAATGAAACCTTAGAGCGGTTCGCGGAGTTTGGCATCGGTGCCGCCAACGTCGGCCCCGAGTTCGCCGCGGCCCAGATCGAAGCCCTGGCGGAACTCGAAGCGACAGTCAAGGACGCAGACGCCGTCGAACCGTCGGCGTTCATGTCGACACTTGAAGATGCGGCCGTTGCCGACGCGCCGTGGCAGAAGTTCGCGCCCGACTCGCTTGCTTCCGCAAATCACGACGCCTATGCCGAGGAGAACCGACGGAATATCGCACTCTGTGTCGGCCGGTACGTCCTGACTGAACCCGAGGTCGAGGCGGCACAGAACCAACTGTACGAAAACGTCCGGCGACACACGGACATCGATCCGGACGAGTTCGTCGTCTCCCGGATTAGCGAAACGATTCACCGGTACGTTGAGGCGTTTTCGCTCGCATAGATGCTCCTGCTTGGCATCGACTCCGGCGGGACGAGCACCACCTGTGTCGCCGCGGACACGGATTTCAGCCTCCAGGGAGTCGGGCGGAGTGGCCCGAGCCGGTACACAGCGGTCGGTGTAGAGACAGCCCAGAAGAACGTCCGTGCGGCACTCACTGACGCTGTTCCCGCCGACCGCCTGGAAGAGCGGATCGTCGGCGGGTTCGGCATGGGCGGGTTGGACAACGAGGCGGATCGCCGGCGGATCGAGTCGTTCCTGTCAGACATCGAATTAGTCGATCGACACTACATCGAGAACGACGTTGTCATCGCCAACGAGGCGATGTTTCAGGGCGGGCCTGGGATCGTCGTCGTCGCGGGAACAGGAGCAATCGCCTACGGCTGTGACGCCGACGGCACGAGCGCGCGATCCAGCGGCTGGGGCTGGCTGATCGGCGACGAGGGAAGCGGGTTCGACGCCGCACGGCGGGGACTGCAAGCGGCAGCACGGGCCCAGGACGGACGCGGGCCCGAAACGGCACTGCTTGGGGCGGCCGAGTCAGCCTTCGACGTTGAGACCCTTCCGGACGTGACTGACCACTTACATCAACAGATCGACCATCCCCGGGAGATCGCACCGTTCGCCGAATCAGTCGTTTCGGAAGCGACAAATGGCGACGACGTGGCGACTGAAATCGTCGAGGACTGTGGCCAAGAGCTGGCGCTGGCCTGCAAAGCAATCGACGACCGCATCGAGGTTGGGCCACCCGTGCCCGTCGGCTGTGTCGGCGGGTTCGGCACAGCAGAGCCAGTTGCAGACGCGTTTGCGCGCCACGCCGAGGAGATGATCGCTGGCGCAACCGTGGCCCCACCAGTCACAAATCCGGCGATCGGCGGGCTCGTTATGGCTGCCAGACACGAAGGGATCGACAGCGAAACGGCGGCTATCGGCCGGCTCGACGACGCGATCAAGCAGGCCGAGTGATCGTGACTGTTTTCGAATGCGTATCTGGAGCGACGCCCCAAAGGCACTGAACCTGGGCCGCTCAGAGTTCGACGACCTGCGAGAGGTGTTTTGGATCGTCAGGGTTCAACCCGAGGGAGACCGCCCGATAATAGCCCAGCAACTGGACGAGTGGCATGTACAGTGCACGACTCGGCACCGTCTCGCTCGGAAACGCGAAGGTGTAGGTCCCATCGAATGCATCGAGATCACCGCGGGGGCCGATGATCAGCGTCTCCGCACCGAGAGCGGAAATGTCTTCGACGAGCGAGTGGTATCGTTCGTCCGGATCCTCGGGGACGAACAGCGTCACCAACGTCTCCTCGTCGGCGATCGACTTCGGCCCGTGTCTGAACTCCAGTGGATGGTAGGCCTTGCTCCAGGACAGCGTGAGTTCCTCGAACTTCAACATCGCTTCGGAGGCAAGTCCGAACAGCGGGCCGGACCCGAGGAAGACGAACTTCTGGGCCGGCGCGTCGTCGGCGATCTCCCTGGCGAGCCCATCGGCCGCTGTAACGGTCTGTTCACTCAGTTCGGGCACTGCATCGAATCGATCGGTCGTGGACGACCCGGAGGCAAGTTCGGCAAGATATTCGAGGGCGACCAGCATCGACGAGAAGGACTTGGTCATCACGACGCTGTCCTCGCTGCCGTCAGGCGAGACGATCGATCGATCGGCCAGCTGGTCGAGTGAGCTATCCGGCGTACACGTCACGCCAAGGACGGACGCCGCGTCGTGTTCGGCGGCGAGTTGGTCGGCTGCCGCGACCGTTTCGGTCGATTCGCCCGACCGGGAGATCGGCACGATCGTCTCGAAAGACGATTGTGGCAGTTGCGAAGGCGACATCAGTACCTCACCGCCCGGTATCGCCGCCGCGACGCCGTCCCGGTTCAGCAACGCTTCGCCCGCACGGGCGAGATAGTACGAGGTACCACAGCCGACCAGACAGAACGGCGATGACACAATCGACGGAAGCGTCTCCCGATCCGCCTGCAAGGCCTCAAGTACGGTCTCGATAGCCTGTGGTTGCTCGTGAATCTCACGAACCGTATGGTGTGGTTCGTCCATGGCTCGTGATTGTGTGGCAATGACAAAAAGATACGTGCGGCATCGTACAACTGAGAAAGGCAAACGCAGGGCAACAGCGACGGATGACAAGAAACCCCGCCGCCAGTTAGGCGTCACCGACGACAGTGTCCTCGAGTTCGACCCGATCGCCGTCCTCGCCAAAGAAATGAGCGTCCTCGCTTTCGAAGGTTAGCGAGACGGCGTCGCCGCTCTCGATGGCCATGTCGCTGTCGACCCGAGCCGTGATCTCGACCTCGGTTTCGTCGATCAACAGGTGGAGGAAATTGTCCGACCCCATCGGTTCGACGACATCGACTGTCGTCTCGATCGCCCCGTCGTCGACGACGATAAAGTCCTCCGGACGAACGCCCAGCGTGTATTCGTCGTCCGGCAGTCGACCACCGAGAGTGACCGCGAAGCCGGGGCCATCAAGCGTAATCGTCCCCCCGTCGGCTGTGCTCGTCACGTCGAAGAAGTTCATGCTTGGCGAGCCGATGAACCCGGCAACGAATTCGTTGGCCGGATGATCGTAGCACCGGTTCGGCGGGGCAACCTGCTGTAGCTCACCTTTGTTGAGTATGGCAATCCGATCGCCCATCGTCATCGCTTCCGTCTGATCGTGCGTGACGTAGATAGCCGTCACACCGAGTTCGTCCTGAATCCGCTGGAGTTCCGTCCGCATCTGCGAACGCAGTTTCGCGTCGAGATTGCTGAGTGGTTCATCCAGCAGGAACACTTCCGGATCGCGGACGATCGCCCGACCCAGGGCGACGCGTTGCTGTTGGCCGCCAGAGAGCTGTTTGGGATAGTCATCAAGGAGCTCCGGGATTTCGAGCAGTTCGGCGGCGTCCTCGACACGCTCGTCGATCTCTGCATCCAACAGCTCGTCTGCCAGCCGCAGGCCAAAGGAGATATTCTCCCGAACAGTCATGTGTGGATACAGAGCGTAGTTCTGGAACACCATCGCGATGTCCCGGTCCTGTGGCCTGACGTCGTTGACGACCTCGCCGGCGATACTGATCTCGCCGTCCGTGATTGTCTCCAGTCCGGCGATCATCCGGAGGGTCGTTGATTTCCCACAGCCCGAAGGCCCGACCAATACGAGGAACTCCCCGTCCTCGATGTCGAGATCGATCTCCTGGACTGCGAGTACCTCACCGTCGTACACCTTCGTTACGTCCGATAGGGTTACGCTACTCATACACTCTCACTCGCTGATTCAGTGGTTGGCTGGGTGGTTTCGTCTCGATCCTGTGTGACTCTGTTCCGTAGCGCCGACTGCGCCCGGTTCCCGCGGGTGCTTCGGTCAGTATCCGTACGGATGCGGGCAGTGTGCAAGAATGGTGTCCAGCTCATTCCTTGACCGCCCCCGCTGTCATCCCGGTCACGATGTAGCGTTCGAGGAAGGCGAACATGATCAAGATGGGGATGACGCCGATGACCGAGACAGTGAGCATCATCCGCCAGTCGACGCTGACAGCCCCAACCATCGAGAACACACCACGGGGAACGTTGTATTTCCCACTGCTCGAGAGGAACGTCAACACAAACAGGAGTCGGTTCCACGCATACAGGAATGTATACGTGACGCTTGCGACCAGCGCGGGTTTCGTCAACGGGAGCACGATCTTCCAGAGAATCGTCAGCTGGCTGGCGCCGTCGATGCGTGCGGACTCCTCCAGTGCAACGGGAATCGTCTTGAAATACCCGTAGAGCATCCAGACGTTGAACGGCAGGGTAAATGCCGCCGCCGGAATGATGACCGCGAGATAACTGTCGAAGAGCCCGAAGCTCTTGATCACGTCGAACAGCCCGGCGATCAAGACAACCGGGGCGAACATCTGGACGACAAGGACGGACAGCAGGAAGCTCCGCTTACCGATGAAGTCGTTGCGCGCACACGAGTATGCCGCCGGAATGGCAAGCAAAAGCGTCAGCACGACAGTCCCGATCGAGATCAGGAAACTGTTCCCGACCCAGACAAGCACGTCCGTCTGCTCCCAGACGGTCAGATACGCTTCGACGGTCAGGTCCTCGGGAATAAGCGTCGCCGGGACGCTGAATATCTCGGATTCTGTCTTCAGCGTTGTCGAGATCATCATGTAAAACGGCGACATCATGACCGCGAACAGCGCCAGCAAGACACCGTGAACCCGAACTTTGCGGAGCCAACTGTGGTCGTTACCGGCCATCGTCATAGCTCTTGCCCTCCACGTGTGTAGAAGCGGAGATAGATAATCGCGAAGATGAACAGCAGGATGAACCCGATGACGCTGTACGCGGAAGCGAGGCCGATATTACCGTTCTCGATGCCTGTCTGGTAGATCCACGTCACCAGCGTGTGGGTGGTGTTGATCGGGCCACCACCGGTCATCGTCCAGATAACGTCGAAGCTGACGAACGTCCAGATCGTCGAGAGGAGCGTGGCGATGAACAGCACGCTTTTGAGCTGTGGCAGAGTGACATAGCGGAACTGCTGGAACCGTTCGGCTCCGTCGATCGCCGCCGCCTCGTACAGCTCCTCAGGAATCGACTGCAGTCCCGCCAGGATGATGATCGCCATAAAGGGCGTGCCGATCCAGATGTCGCCGATAACGACACCGAGCCAGGCAATCGTCGGATCCCCGAGGACCCCGATACTCCCCTCGATCAAGCCCAGTTCCTGCAAGATGGTATTGAGGTACCCGTACTGCGGGTGCTCGAACCAGCGGAACACGACTGCCGAGATTGCATACGGAATGCCCCAGGGAATCAGAAACGCTGTCCGGAAGAACTTCCGACCCTTGATGTTGGCGTTGAGATGCAACGCGATCACCAGGCCCAAGAGCGTCTTCCCGAGAACGCCGACGACGACCCATCGCCCAGTCTGGGTGAGTAACTGCCCGAAGAATTCGTTGTTCAGAATCTCGGTATAGTTTTGTAGACCGACGAACGTCTCGACAGTCGTGTCGGCGGGCGCTTCATACAGCGAAAGCCGGAACGTCTCCAAGATCGGATAGCCGATCACGGCAAGCAGGAACACGACCGTCGGTGCGAGCAGGAGGTACGCACGGCTGTTTCGTTTGATATAGCCTGCGGCCCGTTCGATCCGCGAACCCGAGTGCTTCTCGATGTAATCTTCGGCAGTGCTCATGCCTCGAAGATTATGCCATCATCTCTTCAAGGTCTGCCTGTGCGGCGTCTAATGCCTTCTGTGGGGACTTCTGTCCGGCGATCGCTTCCTGGATCGCCTGAACCATGCGGTTGTTGAACTGGCTGAATTTCGAGAGCTTTGGCCGTGCTCGTGCGTACTGGCCGGCCTCGATGAACGGTTTCCAGTTCTTCGAGTCCTGGAAATAGTCACGCTCGCCGACAGACTTCATCACCGGCATGAACCCTTTCTGACTCGAATAGTTGAACCGCCGTTCCTCATCGAAATAGAACTCCAGGAGATCGTATGCCAGATCTTTGACCTCGGTCTGACTGAACACCGCCACGCTGTCGATTGTGTTGAGACTGTACCGTCCCTCGGGGCCTTTCGGGACCTGCACGATCCCATAATCGAAGTCGGCATCGCTGTCTTCGATATTCAGGCCCGCATAGACGTGGGCAATGACCATCCCGAGTTCGCCGCTCTCGAACAACTGTCGGACGTCCTGGCGAGTCGAGGACAACGGCGAAGTCTGGGTGACATTGTGCTCGTTGGCCAGCCCGGCATAGAAGCCCAGCGCGTCTGCCGCTCCGGAGCCATTGACGACCGGGTTCCCCTCATCGTCGACCAGATCGGCTCCGTACGACCAGTGGTAATGGTAATATTGTGAGCCGGTCTCGATTGCGTCCGCCCCGGCAAGTCCCAGGGCCGGCTGAGTGACTTCGTCGCTGTCCCTGATCTGCTTGGCCGCTTCGAGCATGTCTTGCCAGGAGTTCAGATTCGGATTCTCGGGATCGAGGCCAGCACTCTCGAAGATATCCTTGTTGTAGTAGAAACACTTGTTCGAGGCGGCCCACGGAACGCCGTAGTAGTGGCCCTGGTACTTACAGCCCTCGGCCATTCCCTCATAGAACTTCTCGTAGAAGTCACCCTGCATCAAGTCATCGAGCGGTTCGAGTGCCTCCTTGCCAACCATCTGTGGAATCCAGCGCGCCGGCCACCGGGCCACGTCGGGGGCTTCGTTCCCGTCGACGCGGTTGTTGACTGTCTGTTTCGCGTTGCCCCAGGTGACGCTCGTGAAGTCCATCTCGACGCCGAACTCTTCCTCGAAGGCGGCGTTGTTCTCATCGAAGAACGACTTGATGTTGTCGCCGACTCCCATCGTCAGGAACTGAATGGAATCGGGAGAGTCCATGTCTCCGCCGTCGCCCTCTGCAGTGTCCATGTCTCCGCCGGCCTCAGTCGGTGTATCTCCCTCGCTACACCCAGCGATCGCAATGATGCCACCGGCCCCTAGCATCTCCATCATCCGCCGCCGATCGATCATCTGCTCGGCGTCATTGTGTGTGGGCTTCTCAGCCATGTGAAACAATGACTATTCATGGCATAATAAAGATTCCTACCAGAATGACATATGATAAGTATATAATGATAAAAAATGCGGGCGCGGAGACACGGAACGAGGACGACGGAACTTAGCGTTCGAAGGTGTAGTGTTCCTCGAAACTCGGCTTGTCGCTTGCCGCCAGTTCGAACTCCTTGCCCATCACGATCGCGTCGGTGGGGCAAGACTCCTCACACTGGCCACAGAACATGCACTTTGCGACGTCGTAGCTCCAGGTGACGTTGCCGTCGGCGTCGCTCTCGACGATGATAGCGTCGGCCGCACAGTGGCGTTCGCACATGCCACAGCCGGTGCAGGGTTCGGGCTCGAACTCCACGGCTCCGCGGAACCGTTCGGGCATCGTGCGCTTGTCTTTCGGGTACGATACGGTCGCGTTGTCCTTGCCGAGGGTCTTTAGCGCCTCGGGGACGAGTTTTCCTGGGATGCTCATGGAATCACTCCGTTAGTGTACAGTCCAACAGCCAGCACGAGCGCGATCTGGGCGAGGGCCACCGGGACCAACACCCGATAGAAGACATCGACCAGTTGCTCGATGCGGAGCCGCGCCACGACGGCCTTCAACACCGTCAACAGCGCGATCACCGCGAGGGTCTTGACGAAGAAGACGACCACGCTCGCGGCGAGGCCGGCCGTGCCCTCGAGTATCCCGGCGGGGTAGGGTCCGCCTAGGAACAGCGCCGACAACAGCGCCGCGCCAACGACTAACTCAACGTCCTTCGTCAGCCGGAACAGCGCCAGCTTCCGCCCGGAGTACTCGACTAAGGCCCCGGTCGCCAGTTCCGTCTCGGCCTCGGGGATGTCGAAGGGGATCCGTTCGAGCTTCGCCTGCAAGGATAGTAGCGCGATGGCGAAGGCCGGCAGGAGGACGAGCACGTACCACGGGTTCGCCCCGACGAACGCGACGATCCCGGAGGTCGAGAGCGTTCCGGCAGCGACAGCCGGCGCGAACGCCGCGAGGAAGAACGGGATCTCGTAGCCGAACAGTTGCGTGATCGTTCGGGTAGTCCCGATCCGGCTGAAGACGTTCCCCGAGTACCAGCCGCCGAAGAACAGCGAGAACGACGGCAACGACAACAAGAACAGCACAACCACCAGATCACCCTCGAAGGCGAACGCCGCCTGCTGGCCCCAGACAGGGATGTACAGCATTGCGGTGAACACGCCCGCCAGGCCGGTCAGCGGCGCGGCGTTGTAGATGCGTGCCGTAGCATCGGCGGGGACGGCCGACTCCTTGGCGAGTAGTTTCAGAAAGTCCGCCAGGGGCTGGACGACCGGCGGCCCGACGCGGTTCTGTAGCCGGGCGTACAGTTTCCGATCGAGGTACTCCGCGGCCAGCCCGTAGACGAACAGGAACGCGAATCCAGGGAACACCAGCAGGGAAGCGAGGGAGGTGGCCAGGTCGAGTTCGAGGCTCACGGTCGATCACCTCGCATGCTGTCCGATCCCGTCCGTGCGTCGCCCTCGATCGATGGCCGGGCGACATCGCCACGGTCGTCGTACCACTCGATGCCGTACTCCCTGAGTTCGCCGAGATCGAAGGCGTTCTCGCCGCCGTGGCTGCCGTCGGTCTCGACGCCGATCCGGGAGGTACAACTGATGCAGGGGTCGATCCCGGCGACGACGATCGGCGTGTCGGCGATATAACTGCCCTTCAGGGACTCGACGACGGTCGGCCAGTTGGCCAGCGTCGGTACGCGGATGTGGACGCGAGCCGGCGTGTCCGTCCCGTCGGCCTGGACGTAGTGGAGCAATTCCCCGCGCGGGGCCTCGTACCGACTGACGACGTCGTCCTCGGGAACCTGTGCAAGGATCGCCTGCGGTGGCTTCGCACTGGCCTTCAGGTCCCCGTCTGGGATCCGCTCTGTGACCTGCCGAATGATCCGGATCGCCTGGGCGACCTCCTTGATCCGGACGACCGTCCGGGCCAGCAGGTCGCCCCGATCGTCGGTAATCACGTCGAAGTCGACGTCGTCGTAGGCGGCATACGGCGCGTCTTTCCGGACGTCAGTGGGCACGCCCGAAGCGCGACCGACCGCCCCGACCGCACAGTACTCGCGGGCGAGATCCGGCGGGACGACCCCGACGTCCTCACACCGCATCCGGACAGTCTCCTCGTTGGGGACGGTCTCCAGGTAGAAGTCGATACGCTCCTCGAGGTCGTCCATCCCGTCGAGGATCGTCTCGCGTTGCTCGTCGGTGAGATCCACCCGAACGCCGCCAATCGTGTTGATCGAGTAGTGGACCCGGTTGCCCGTGATCTCCTCTAAGAGATCCATGACGATCTCCCGATCCCGCCAGGCGTACTGCCAGAGCGTGTCGAAACCGATCTCGTGGCCAGCGACCCCCAGCCAGAGCATGTGGCTGTGGATGCGTTCGAGTTCGCCGATCAGCGTCCGGATGTACCGGGCGCGGGGAGGCACCTCGAGATCGAGCAACTCCTCGACGCCCTGAGTGAACGCCGACGTGTGGGCGTGCGAGCAGATGCCACAGATCCGTTCCAAGAGGTAGATCGCCTCGATATAGGACTTCGAGAGGACCGCCTGCTCGATCCCACGGTGGTTGTACGACAGTTTCATCTCCGCCCCGGTAATGACCTCACCGTCGACGTTGAGGGTGAAGTTAGCGGGTTCCTTCAGCGAGGGATGTTGTGGACCCACCGGGATCTCCGTGCCCGAGGTCTGCTCGGACATCAGTCGCTCACCTCCAGATTCTCGGCCCGGAGCGGCGGACCGCCGTCGTAGTCGTCGGGCAACAAGAGTTTCTCGGGGTTGGGATGGTCCGGTACCTCGACGCCGAGCATGTCCATCAGTTCGCGCTCGTAGAGCCCCGCAGCGGGTATCTGATCGGTGACCGTCCCGATCGTCGGATCCGCGTCGGGGACGATCACCCGAAGGGTGAGTTCGACCCCCTCGCTCAGATCGCCGTCATCGTACTCGCCGTACTTGAGGAAGTGATACAGGACCTCGATCTCCTCGCCGCCGTCGACACCCGTGATGGTAACGAGATGTTTGATACCGGCCGTTCGCAACCGCGAGACAGCATCCTGGAGGTTCGTCCTGTCCTCGAGGACGAATTCCAGACGGCCGTCATCGCGTTCGCTCGATTCCGCGATCACGTCTTCGAGCCTGTCGTCAAGGTCACGCTTCAACTGGCTCGGGGTCATCCGTTCCCTCCTGTGTCGTATCATCGGTTTCGGATCGATCGGCGTCCGTCTCTGCCGGAACGGCCTCGTCGATCTGCGTTTCCCCTTCGACGATCTCCGGCTTCTTCGCCGCCAAACGCTCGGCCCGGGCTTGCTGGCCGGATTCTGCCAAGAGTTCGACGATCCCGTCGATCAACGCCTCCGGCGAGATCGGACAGCCCGGGATGTACATATCGACCGGGATCACGTCGTCGACGCCCTCGTGGCAGTTGTAGCAGTCATAGAAGACGCCGCCGGTCGAGGCACACGACCCGGCCGCGATCACGAGTTTTGGCTCGGGCATCTGTTCGTAGATGCGCTCCAGTCGAGGAGCCATCTGCTTGGTCACCGGACCGGTCGCGACGAGGATGTCAGCATGGCGTGGCGTATCCTTCTTCTGGATGCCAAAGCGCTCGATGTCGTACCGGGGCATCAGCGCGTCCAGCGTCTCGATATCACAGCCGTTGCAACTCCCGCAGTTCAGGTGGAGTATCCACGGCGAACGGTTCCGTGCCCAGTCGATGATGCGTCCCATTTGTGTTACCTCCCTGGTGATGGTCGTCCGGAGTCGAGCAGCGCGAACAGCGAGAGACCTACGACCGCCAGCAGCGGCAGACCCACCACTGCCCCGCCGAGATCAGTCGGCATCGTCGCCACGAGTAGGACGGCGACGTGGACGATCGTGAACCCGATCCCGACGTGATAGAGTCGATAGTTCGGCCGGGCCGACTGCGCTGGCGGGTCCTCCCCACTGGCCCAGGCCGTCCGAAACGATCCACCGGTCGCGTCCCTGTCGTTCGATATTCTGTCTCCTACACGATCAATAATCAAAGACATCAAAAGGAAGACACCGAACGCAACAGGCGGCACAAGAAGCAGATCAGTCACCATACTGCTTAAAAATATTCGACTGTCCCAGATAAAGCTTGCTTCGATTGCAGACTTTTAGTTTCCTACAAAGGATAATAGGCAATACTATCCGCAATCGCTCGCATATCCGTAACGTTACTGAACGTGGTGTGTTCAGCCATATATCACGACTTGTTCGGCGTGGATTCACAAGAGTTTTCGCTGGTCGCCACACCCCTTGGGGCAATGATCGACTACACAGCGACCGTAACTGTTCGACTCAAGGAAGGGGTGCTCGATCCGGAGGCCGAAACGACCCGGCAGGCTCTAGAGCGTCTCGGGTTCGAGTTACAGGCCTTGCGCTCGGCCGAGCAATTCGAGATCGACCTGGCGGCCGACGACGAGTCGGCAGCCTTCGAGCGTGCCGAGGAAATGACCGAACGCCTGCTGGCCAATCCGACGATCCACGACTACGAGGTAGACATCGAGAAACGATGAGTGTCACAGTTATTCAGTTCGGCGGGAGCAACTGTGATCGGGACACAGTCCGGGCGCTGCAGTCGATCGGCGTCGAGGCTGAACTCGTCTGGCACGAGGACGGCCTCCCGGCTGGGACCGACGGCATCGTCCTGCCCGGCGGCTTCTCCTACGGTGACTTCCTCCGGGCGGGCGCGATGGCCGCCCAGTCACCGATCATGGACGAGGTGCACGAACGTGCTCGCGAGGGAACCCCAGTACTGGGGATCTGTAACGGCGCCCAGATCGGCTGTGAAGCCTCGCTGACCCCCGGGGCGTTCACGACCAACGAGAGCGCGCGCTTCCAGTGTGAACACGTCCACCTGCGCGTCGAGAACGCCGAGACACCCTGGACGGACCACTACGAAGAAGGCGAGGTCATCGAACTACCCATTGCCCACGGCGAAGGTCGCTTCGAGATCAGCGACGAACGCCTCGAAACGCTGGAGGGCAACGATCGGGTCCTCTTTCGGTACTGTGACGACGAGGGGAACGTCACGCCCGAAGCCAATCCGAACGGTTCGAAACACGCCGTTGCCGGCGTCACGAGCAAGGACGATCACGTCGCCGTACTAATGCCCCACCCCGAACGGATGTCCCTGCCCGACATCGGCGAGACTGATGGACGCGGCATACTAGAAGCGTTCGCCTGACACGAGCCGGATACGACCGGATGGCGCCCCGGTCACGGGTAAAGATGCTACTGGGCAAGCGGCATCGAATAGCTTTTCTCTCGCTGGCAGACTGCCTCCCAGGTCCCTTCACAGTCACACTCGACCTGCGCGAAGACGCTCTCGTCCTGCCGGAGGTTGAAGTCCTTGATGGCCGTCTGAACACGATCGTCGCACTCACCGCAGTTGTGGGGCCCACGGTCGCTGCCGTGCCCAACAGGATCTGAGACGACCGTAACGTCTTCGTCGGCCGTCTCCCGAAGCACCTCGACGACGCTCCAGAGCCACGGTGGCCGGTAGCCACCGTCGAAATACAGCTGTTCGACCATCGTATAGCGCTGGACGTTCGTCGGATTCATCGAGACAGTGTGACAGCCCTCGACATCACCACATCGCTCGATCGAGGTGATCATGTCTTCGATCGTCTCGGATTCACTGAGGAAGGGGGGCTTCATCAGCAGGTATGCCTTCACGCCGGCGTCGGCTGCGACGGCCTCCGTGCAAGCGTTTTCGAAGTCGGCAAAGTCGAAGTACTTGTTCACACAGTCGTGACGAACGCGGTCAGTTGCCGTTTCCAGTCCGATGGCAACGTCGGTTTCCAGCCCCTGCTCGCGGAAGTCGTCGATCTTCTCGCGATCGACGAAATCCGGCAACGACTCGACAACAATGCGATCGCGGTCGCCAAAGCGCTTGGCGATGGCCCGGCGGGTCTCGGCGGGGACCTCTCGCTCGTCGAGGAAACTTCCTGAGGTGTAGATCTTGACCTGTCGGCAGGTTCCGTCGTGGGTCTCGCGTTCCTGTTCCAGAGCGGCGTCGATCTGGGCGAGCAGGTCCTCGTGGGCGACTGTCCCGCCGTCGACGCTCTCGGCGACGTAGCCACACATGGTGCAGCCGCCCGCCCGCGCCCAGCGACACCCGCCGGTGTTGAGGACGATCGTCAGCGAATCGACGACGCCGTCGGGCGTGTTGTCCCGGTCGATCCACACCCGGGTCGGCTCGTCGGGTTCGTAAGAGGCGTCGTTACGGGCACGGATCTCCCGCATCACCTGGTTGTGGGCGTCCATGCCCTTCCCGCGCTCGTAGACGTCTGGACTCGGCTGGCTCATTGGACATCGATAGCCGGTCAGTGCCTAAAGCCCCTGCGGGACGACCGGGCCTACTTCTCGCGCTCTTCTTTCGCCCACTCCCGCCCTGCTTCTTCAACCCGCTCGCGCTGCGCTAGGGAGACGCCTGATTCGCGTGCCGCCTCCAGTTGGGACTCAATGAGTGTATTGAGTTGTGGGCCCCACACGTCCGACGGGTTTTCCTGAATGTATGTGACCCACCGCTCGATCTCCGCGCGGCGCTGCTCCCGGTTGCGCTCGTGTTTCTCGGCCAGTGGATCAGTCGAGTCGTTCATACTCGTCCTCGACGTCGAGTGCTTCGACCCATCGTTCGAGTTCGCGCTCACTAAGGCTTTCTCCGAACATCGTGTAGAGATGGACTGCATCTTCGAAATCCTTCTGGGATCCGAGGTACAGTTTGTACGCGATCTGGAGTTCGAGCGGACCGATAGAGAGTTCGTGTCCATCTATCGAGGCAGTGATAGCGTCTTCGACTGACGCCCGATCGAACCGGTCAGTGGCGTACGAGAGTTCGATGTTCGGGACGACTTCACCGTCGGGTGCGACACGGACGTTACCGCCACTCGATAGCGTCGTGGACAATTCCGACAGCGGCGTCGTGGCTCCCCAGAACCCTGCATCTTCGAGCGCGGCGATGAGATCCCGTGACTGGACGCGATCAAGCGGTTCCAGAATCAGATCGATGTCTTCCGTACTCCGGGCACGCCCGGCGAGGATAGCGACGTATCCAGCCACGAGTACATGATCGATGTCGAGATCAGAAAGGATAGACGAGACGTCGATCGCCAGTCGATCGAGTGTCGTCGGATCTCGATCGACGAATAAGACGTCATCACGGAGTTCGATACCGCTCATTGGTGATGAACTCCCATCCGTAGCTACAAAAAACCGCTCCTGCCGTCGGTGATCGCAGATCTGTCGGCGGACAACGTTTGCTCTGTAACAACGATACCTCCTCACGACCCACGAAAACCCAGTGCCGCGAACGCAGCCTGACCGTACGTCCACACGCCGACGACCACGACGGTCCCCAGACCGTCCGCGAAAATGTCTCCGACAGCAAACGATCGGTAGGGAATCAACAGCTGGAGCAGTTCGAGCGAGGTGCCGTAAGCCACGACGATAATCGGCACGATGGCCGCAGAGAGTGCCGGTCCGTCGGGCGAGACCAACAGTGCGTACACCAGTGTCAAGCTCAGAAAGGCATATCCGAAGACGTGCAGCCAACTTGCCCACGCGAACAGTCCGAACGGCCCCATACGGGTGATCCCCGTCGAGGGTGCGACAACCGCCCCGGCGAACAGAATCACCGCGACAACGAGGACGACCAGCCACCGTCGCGGTCGATCGATCTGCCGGGCCACCCCGCTCATTTCTCTTCGACGTGACGTATCTCGCTGGCGATCCCGCGGGAACTATCGACCATCGCCGGGCCGCTCATGTTCGCCCGGCCGATCGCGAACGCCGAAGGCCCCTCGAAGATCACCTCGTCGCCGACCCGGATCGACTCGTCGGCGTCGACGATACCCGGCGCGAGGACGCTACCGTGCGGGACGAAGTCGTCGATCTCGACGCGCTTTGTGGGCACTGACGATGCGACCCACCGCCGCGCGCCCGCCAGAGTCAGTGCGAGGACGCCGTACTCGGGCACCATCGCGGCGAGTTGCTCTCTGTCCCCGTCTCGGACTCTGAGCTTCGGATAGCGGCTTTCGACCTGAAAGTCCCCGAATAGCGCGTCGCCAGCGCCGGCCCCGAACTGGTAGTCAGCGATGGCCCGGATCACGTTGTGTTGGCGTTCGCGCTTGCGGTATTTGGGCTCGCCCGCGAGTGCCTCCGAGAGGTTCGAGAGCGAGTCGTCGGTCGTCGGGTGATCAGCGACGGTGTACTCGAAGTCGCGATCGAGACGTCCCTCGACGCGCTCGGTGATTACCTGATAATCCGTGGGGACGTGAGCGATCACCCGCGAGTAGTCGTTCGCCTCGATGTAGGCTTCGAGGATATCTGCGACGAATTCGATCTCCGTTTCGGACCACTGCCCGGTCACGACGGTATCGTAGTGCTGGGCCGGATAGGTGAGTTCGAGTTCCTGGGGGACGACGCCGATCGGCGAGGTCATCGAGGCGACGTGGCCGCGGTAGTTGATCGCCTCGCGGAACTGGCCGTGGCTCTGGGAGTCGCTGTAGGGTTTTGTCGCCGAACACGGGAGGAGTACCAGTGGCGCGTCGAAACGGTTGCGGTAGCGTTCGGTGACGCGCTCGGCGAAGCGCTGGATCTCGACTCGCCGGAGCGTATCGTCGGTTGCGGCCGTGATCTCGGCGTTCCGCACCAGCGGCGTGCGCTGTTCGAGGTAGGTGTACTGATCGTCGAGTCGACGCATCGTCGCCGTCAGCCACTGATCGTGGCGGGCCTGGCCTTCGATGTAGTCCCGGAGTCGCCCGCCGCGGACGCGGTTGCGGACAGTCCGGAGTTCGGCCTCCAGGGCCGCGACGTTGTGGGAAACGCAGTCCTCGCGGTCGAACTCTTCGATCCCGCCCTGGCACGCCGGGCACGAACACGGGAGTTCCTCGAGGTCCTTGAGCCGGTGCTCGCCGTCGCGAGTGAGATACCAGCCTTGTGTCCCGCGGATCACGGCTCGATCACGGTCGAAGAGATCGATCCCGGCGTAGACGAGAAGCGCAACGTTGCCGGGCGTGGCGACACCCGGGAGGTAGAGGCCAGCATCCGGTGGGATCGAGTCCCGCGTGGCAAGAACGGCCTCGACGAACGCCGCGCTATGGCCGACCAGTCCAGAACCACCCGAGAGAACGTAGACATCGGTGCCGTGATCTGTGGCCGTCTCCGGAGAGACGACAGCGGCGCTTGGATACTCGATGTCGGGGACACTGGGGTCGAACGCTGTCTGGACTTCCTCGGGCGTTCCGGCCGGGAATCCGCGGTGAGGGAGGACAGTCACTTCGTCCTCGCTTCCCTCTGGGACCTGCCGATCCGCCGTCCAGAGACTGCCGGCATCACTGAGAACGTCGTCGACGAGGGCGGGCGTCGTGATCGACTCCGCCAGCCGGAGGTCGCCGATTCTGGCGGCCCCATCCCGGTCGATCACTTCGAAGTACTCGGTCATAGAATCCATTCGGAGACCCGCTCACAACTATCTTTTCAGTCCCGGACGATCGACGGCAACGATACTTCGGAGACGAAAAGCCGTCTCAAATCAGGACTCAGCCGGCGTGTCGCCGCGACTTCACAGAACGACGGGCCCGCGCAGTTCGATCGGGTCGCCGTGCGGACGGCCGGCGACCGCGACGAGGCGCAACGACTCCGCACTTCGGACAGTCACGTCACGACCCTCGGGGACCGGAACGACGTCACCGGTACTAAATTCGTCGCCCTCGATGGATCCGCTATCGGCGACGCCATAGAGAAATCCCGACCAGCCGTCCGGAACCGGCCACGTCCACTCTCCCGTGACGGTGACGTCGCGGTACTCCATGGTGGTATGGGTCTGGAGTGGCGACCCCTCGCCGACGACGGTCGTTACAGTCGCACCGTCGTGATGATCGGTCGGCAACGCCGCGGCGGACGCGTCAGTGTACTCAGGTTCGATGTCCTTGTTCGCTCGCGGGAGATTCACCCACAGCTGGAGGCCGCTGCAGGCCGCCCCGTGGGCCGGGAACTCCGAGTGACGGATGCCGCTCCCGGCGGTAATGTGCATGGCCGTGTTCTCGCGGGCGGTGTGAGAAACGCCCAGAGAGTCCTCGTGTTCCATCCCACCCTCGATCATGTACGAGACGATCTCGAACCCGCGATGGGAGTGCATCGGGAATCCCGTCTCGGGGTCGATGTAGAACTGCTCGAAGAGCACGAACGGGTCCAGATGTCCGGGATAAGTCTCCGTCGGGAACGCCCGATTCGCGGTGATTCCGGTGCCGTGACGGACCGTCTGTCCCGCGATCAGCTCCCCTGCATCCGGTGCTGTTCGATTCATACGCTGATTGAGTTGATTGGGGCTGATAAGCCATGTGCAGCCGGTAATCGAATATAGTCAGAATACATATTTTTTCTCCAAAAACCATTCGAAAAAGCTTGAAAAACCCATCAAGGCCATATTTGGACTTGAAAACTATCTTTCTAAAAAGTCCTACAGAGAACGTTCATATTCCCATCGCCCATCAGTCGGAAATGCGTAATATGAGCGACTACGAACTACCGCCGCTACCGTACGACTACGACGCACTGGAACCGCACATCTCCGAGCAGGTACTCCGCTGGCATCACGACACCCACCACCAGGGGTACGTCAACGGCTGGAACGCCGCCGAGGAGACCCTCGCCGAGAACCGCGAGGCCGAGGAATTCGACTCCTCGGCGGGCGCGATCCGTAACGTCACGCACAACGGATCCGGCCACGTTCTACACGACCTCTTCTGGCAGTCGATGAGTCCCGACGGTGGCGAGGAACCCGAGGGCGACCTCCGGGAACGAATCGAGGAAGACTTCGGCTCCTACGCGGCCTGGAAAGGCGAATTCGAGGCCGCCGCTTCCGCCGCCGGTGGCTGGGCACTGCTGGTCTATGACTCCCACAGCAACCAGCTTCGCAACATCGTCGTCGACAAGCACGACCAGGGTGCACTCTGGGGAAGCCATCCCATCCTCGCTCTGGACGTCTGGGAACACTCCTACTACCACGATTACGGTCCCGCCCGCGGCGAGTTCGTCGAGAACTTCTTCGAGGTCGTCGACTGGGAAGAGCCTGCCGCTCGCTACGAACAGGCTGTCGAACAGTTCGAATAGCTGCGCGGCCACCCGGCCGACACACTGCAGTGGGCATTTTTGCGACAGAGAATACCCATCACCGCAGCCGTGAGTCACCCGATCACGGCAGCAGTCATGTGGCTGTGCCTCGCACTATCAGCACAGGACTCCGAGACAGAGCACTGCCAGCGATCAGGCGTCGTCCGCTGACGCTGCGGTCGTCCCCCACTCCCCACGGTGATACGTGAGCGGTTCGGCGTCGGGATTGAAGAGTTCGGCCGCCTCGACGTGCCCCACGTACACCGTGTGATCGCCCGCTTGGAAGCTATCGTACAGCGTACAGTCGACGTACGCGAGGTCGTCCTCGAAGACGGGCGCACCCGTGGCAGGAGCGTCGCTCGCTTCGGCGAACGGGTCGCCGTCGTCGGTCATTCCTGCGAAGAATTCACCAAGGTGGCGCTGTCCACGAGCGAGGATGTTGACGGCAAACCCGTCGTCGTCGCCGTCGGCGAGTCGCCGATGGGCATCGGTATCGTGGTCGAGCGAGACGAGTACGAGCGGCGGGTCGACCGACAGACTGGCGAACGCGCTGACGGTGATGCCGTGAGGCGGGTCACCCGGTAGCGTCACGACGGTCACGCCGGTCGCAAACTGCCCGAGGACGGCCCGGAACTGCTCTCCGTCGACCATGCTTACCGATCACTCCCTGCGTTCGTCCGAGTCGTCGATGCGATCCGTCCAGTCGGTGACTGGGTCATACACTCCGCGCAAGGGGTTCGATCGACATGAGCCCTTGCTTGATCCGAATACAGTTGAAGATTTGACACATACATCGTCGGCTACTCCGGGAGTCGTTCGACGACAGCGGTATCGATCACAGAGACGGCTTCGTCGAGAAGGACGCGGAGTTCGTCGCCCTCACAGGGGAGGGTCAACCTGACACGGAGCGGATCAGTCGAGACGACCTCCGTGCGCTGGTCGCTGACGCACCAATCGAAGTGCCAGAACGGCGTCGCGTTCAGATCGACGCCGCGCTTCGAGAAGAACACCAGGACGTCGGCGACATCGAGCAGCGTGATACCGACGGTCGACTGCAGACGGTACCCGCAGCGCTGACAGACGTGCCCAACGGCGACGTCCAGGTCGTCCTCGTCCGGATCGACCACGAGGTCGGACTCGATCGAGCCAGTACACTCCGGACAAACGCCGTCGGCGGCCAGACAGTAGTGGTGGCGGACGTAATGCTGGAACGCCTCGAGAACGTCCTCGGTCGTGCGGTCGTCGAGTCCGCCGGCAGGGAAGGGATAGCTGACCTGAATCGTCCCACAGTCGGTACAGCCGATGGTGAGTTCGTCGTCGACGTACCAGCCGTGCAGCGGTCCCTCACACGCGTAACACGTGCCCCCGACGGGGAAAAAGCCAAGCTGGGCGCGCTCCGTGAGCGTGCCGGTGAAGATCGAACTGACGACTTTCCGTCCGGGATAGCGGAACACGTAGCCGTCCTCGCGGTGGGCGACGAAATGGCCCGTCAACTGCTCGAGGTGGTAGCTGAAGTTTGCGCTGTCGGCCACCTCAACCTGCTCGAAGATGGCCGTGAAACTGACCGGCTGCTCGTCGGCACCGAGTTCCAGCATGGCCTGGAGGATGGCCACCCGCGTGTCGTTGCCGAGAATGGAGAAGACCTCCGCCGGGGGGATGCGAGATTCGGTCCGCGCCGGGTCCGGGGCCGTCTCGGTCCCGACCCCCGATTCGTTCCCGGAATCGTTCGTCCGGTCGAACTGACTCATATCGGGGCAACGACGACCGGACGGGAAAGCCCACGGGTGCTGTCAGTGCTTACCGGGATCGACCGAACGATCTTCGCGATAGTGTGCGATCCAGGGCGGGTCGCCACGACGGAAACGCCCGCTGCCATCGAGCAGTCGACCGTGACTGGGCCCTCATACTGGTGGCTATAACATTTCGAAATGATCCGGCACGACGGTGTGCCGGATATCTTTACGAACTTATAGCCACCAGTATCACTCCGATGGTACCGTCGATACATCCACGCTGTCCGGAAGACGATCGAGCGCGCTCGTCGGCCAGCCGTCGTGGACGAACGTGATCGAAGCGTCACTGTGCTCCGTGAGAGCGGTGATCCCCCGGATGGCCGAACGGTATGCCCGGTCGTCGATTCGATCCGGCACCTCGGCGGTGACCGGATACGTCTGTTCGAGGCCGCCGGGGATCGGTCCGAACGGCGGAATCACTGTCCAGACATCGTCGTACTCCCCCGCAGTCGCACTCACACCGTCAGAACGAACCAACAGCTCGCCTGTCAGTTCGATTCGATGCAACCGATCGTGATGTCGCTGGACTTCCGGTCGGTCGGCACTCTCCCCCGAGAGGTAGAAGAACGCGTCCTTGGAAGCGGGATCGGTCGCCTCAAGCTGGTCGACGTACGCTAGTAACGCCCGGTAACCGTCGATCACTGTCGGGTGTGCCCGCGCACGCGTCTCGACGAGTTCCAGCAGATTGCCTCGCCGGATTGCCTGCTTGATGCGACGCATCTCGCCGAACGAGACGTGAAGGTTGTGCTCGGCGAGCAGACGCATCCGCTCGTCTCCGGAGCGATCACGGAGATCCGCCGGGCTGTGTGCCGTACAGATAGGGCACTCACACGGGAAGTACTCGAGGTCTTCGAGATGGCGGGTGCCCCGCACCGTGAGATAGCGATCGTCACGGGCGTACAGCGCGTAGGCGGCCGAATCGAAGAGGTCACAGCCCGCCGCCACTGCGAGGGCGAACATCATCGGATGACCCGCCCCAAAGAGGTGCACTGGGGCGTCCTCGCCGAGACCTCGCTTGGCTGCCATGACTGCCTCGATCATGTCGCCGTAGCGGTAGTCGTTCATCAGGGGCACCATCGCGCCGACCGGGAACACGTCCAATCCCGTGCCGTAGGCATCCCCGGCGGCACGTTCCCGAAGGTCGGGATACGTTGACCCCTGGATGGGGGCGTTGACGAGCATCTCCCCGAAGTCGAGGTCGGCGGCCACCTCCAAGCGCTGTTGGGTCGTCGCCAGTTCGTCGACGGCGCGCTCGCGTGAGACATCGGGGGGCGTCGGGATGTCCACGGGCGTGCCGATGTCCGTCCCGATCTCGTGTTGGAACGCCAGGATCTCCTCGTTGGTCACGTCGATCTCGCCGTACTCGGCCAGCTGGAACGACCCCGAATCGGTCATGATCGCCCCCGAAAAGTCAAGCAGGTCGTGCAGACCGTCTTCGAGGGCGGGTTCGCGAACCTCGTCGCTCCCGTAGATGACGTAGCTGTTGGTGATGAGCATCTCGGCTCCGAACTCCATCTCGAGTCGGCGGGGTTCGATCGTCTCGTGATGTGGGTTGATGACCGGCAGGAGTGCAGGAGTCTCGACGGTGACGTCCGCTCGCGGAACGGTCAACTCGCCGAGTCGTCCCGCGGCGTCGTACCCCTGGAGTTCGAAGTGCTCGCGCATGCTCCTTCCTGGAGTATCCGCGGGCCTAAGGATTCCGTTCCAAGTCGCCCCCAGTCACCGCAATCGAGAGTGCCCAAGCAGTGTCCGCCTGTCTCAGAACTCGTCCTCGCGGGCTGCCTCAACGATCGCGTCGAACGTTGTTGTCTCGACGGCGGTGGACTCGTTGTCAGCCAGATCGCGGTCGGCTGTCTGCGTACACTCCGTCGCGAGATAGTAGTGGAAAACGGTATGGGAGAAACCGTTTGCGGGTTCCACCGTCTCAGGTGCTCGACGCTACCAGGCTCGTAGCCCGTCTCCTCGGAGGGTTCTCGGTCGACAGCCGTCGCGGGATCGTCGCCATAGGGTTCCAGAACCCCCGCCGGAAGGCCGTGGTTGACTCGTCCGACGGCCTGTCGCCACTCCTTGATAACGGCCATCTCGCCATCCCGGGTAAACGGAAGGTCAACGACGTTCTCGTCCGCTTCGAGATAGTCGAAATCGTCCCAGTTCCGTCTGGCAGCCGGCCCGTCTCGATGCGTACACAGAACCCGTCGCAGGTATAGAGCGTCTCTATGGCGAGTGTTTCCCAGTCGAGAGTGCCCTCTGACTTACCATCGAACCGACCTCGTTGCATGAAACTGTCCCGGCTTCGTGGCCCGCCCGACTTGGCCGACGCCCGAATCCGGAAACTGGCAATCAAAATATATTATTCGATGTATGAGGTGACTTGGATATCGAAATCAGATATCAAGACTTTGTTGACTACTATTCACCGACTGTCGGAGTATTTGGATGAGCTAATATCCCCTACATTGTTTATCAGGAGCTGAAAATACCACCCGCTTTAATATACCTCTCCGGAGAAGACTGGATGTGAGGTAGATAGTAATGGCAAACACCGAGGTGGATACGACCCTGTTCGGGACGGACGTATCGTACGAGATAGACGGTAGATGGCTGGCCTACTGGACGCTGCTGCTGCGGTTGATAGTCGGGTGGTGGTTCCTCCATGCCGGATTGGACAAGATCCTGAACTGGCCCTTCGACGCAAGTTGGTTCGTGGGTTCGGAAGGAACAATAGTCTCACCGATCATGACAGCGTTCAGCAGCGGAATCGGGCTCGAAATCGTGAACGTCATGGTTCCAGTCGGGCAGACGCTGATCGGGCTTGGCCTGATCGTCGGTTGCCTGCTCAGGCTGGCCGCGTTCTTCGGGACCTTTCTGATGGTTTTCTTCACGACGGCCAACCAAGAATGGGCCCACGGCATGGTCAACGGCGACCTGATGGGGCTGGTGTTGTTCATCGCGCTGATCATCCTCGGCGCCGGTCGCGTTTGGGGGCTCGATGCGTACATCGAGCGGACCTCCCTCGTCCAGAACAACCAATGGCTGCGGTACATACTCGGTTAAGGAGGTGACAAACATGGCAACCAACACTACCACGGAGACGATGGCGGACAAGGTCGCAATGGCACTCGGCGGCGGACTGATCATCCTTGGAGTCGTCGTGCTGGGACTGCTCGAATCGATCGCCGGCCGGTCAGCCGGTCCCGTGACGGAAGACGGCGCTATCCCCGACGCGGTCCTGATTGACCCGTCCATCCGGGCGGGACTCATCCTCGTCGGCGTCATCGTGCTGCTGGTGTACGCGATCTACACGTTCGCGATCCAGCAGCACCTCGGCGAGTAACGCAGCCGTCTTTCCCGTTCCGTAATCACCTCCTGTTTCTAGGCGGACCGAAGGAAAGTTCAGTCTCGGTCCCCCACTGTCAGGTAATGACAGTACGCGAATCCGGGGACCTCGCCGTCCCCGCCATCCGCGAGGACTTTCCCGTCCTCGAGCGGGAGTTCGACGGAACACCGCTGGTCTACCTCGACAACGCAGCGACGACCCAGACGCCCCAGCAGGTGATCGACGCCATCACCGAGTACTACGAGCGCTACAACGCCAATGTCCACCGTGGTCTCCATCACCTCAGTCAGGAGGCGTCGGTGGCCTACGAGGACGCCCACGACCGCGTCGCCGAGTTTATCGGCGCTGGGGGCGGTCGCGAAGAACTGGTCTTCACCTCGAATACGACTGAGTCCGAGAACCTCGTCGCCTACGCCTGGGGGTTGAACGAACTGGGTCCTGGCGACGAGGTCGTCCTGACGGAGATGGAGCACCACGCCTCGCTGGTCACCTGGCAACAGATCGCCAAGCAGACTGGCGCGACAGTCCGGTACATCCGGGTCACCGACGATGGCCATCTCGACATGGAACACGCAAAAGAGGTGATCGGCCCGGATACGGCGATGGTGTCGGTGGTCCACGTCTCGAACACGCTCGGGACGATCAATCCTGTCGATGAACTCGCCGAAATGGCGCACGCCGAGGACGCCATGATCTTTGTCGACGGTGCCCAGGCCGTTCCCAACCGGCCGGTCGACGTCGAGGCGATCGACGCGGATTTCTATGCCTTCTCGGGACACAAGATGGCTGGCCCGACTGGGATCGGCGCACTGTACGGCAAGAAAGCGATCTTAGAAGACATGGAACCGTTCAACTACGGCGGTGACATGATCACGAAGGTCACCTTCGAGGACGCCACCTGGAACGAGTTGCCCTGGAAGTTCGAGGCCGGGACGCCCCGGATCGCCCAGGGAATAGCGCTCGCGGAGGCTGTCGAGTATCTCGAGGACATCGGCATGGAGGCGATCGCCCGTCACGAGAACGAACTCGCCCAGTACGCCCTCGATCGCCTGGGGGAGTTCGACGATGTGGAGACGTATGGGCCGCCTGCGGGTGAGGAACGCGGCGGTCTGGTTTCGTTCAACTTGGCGTCCGTCCACGCCCACGATCTCGCGTCGATCCTCAACGACTACGCGGTCGCGATCCGGGCCGGTGATCACTGTACGCAACCGCTCCACGACAAGTTAGGTGTAGCTGCGACAGCGCGCGCTTCCTTTTACGTGTACAACACGCCTGAAGAGATCGACGTGCTGATCGAAGCGATCGACGACGCCAGAGAACTGTTCGCATAAGCGGCCACACTGTCGTCTCGGCGACACTCACGTCCCTCCCCACTCCCACTCCGTGACTTCGATCTTTTCTTGGAGTTCCGCCAGTTGCTCGTCGTAGGTTGCACTATCGCCCACTGCCTGCGTCTCGACGATTTCCTGTGCCTGACGGATCTGTGTTACCGCCCGCTCGAAGTATTCCCGTGCCTCCGAAACATCGTCGTCCAGTGCTCGCTCACCGGCTCGCATGAGGGCATCAGCGTGCCGTTGCAATGCATCGACTGTCGCCTCGGCGATCGATTCGATCTCCGAGATTGGGAGATCGGTCGAGTCGGTTGTCGTCTCCCAACCAGCCTCGCGAGCGGCCATCACCCGTCGGTAGGTTTCGAGCCAGCACGTGGCGGTTACCGCGGCGGCGTCAGCGTCTGTCGCTCGCTCGTAGACGTTCCGGGTGGACTCGACGTACGCCTCAGCCACCCCCTCGACGGCGTCGGCCGTCTCCTCGACTTCATCGGAGACCTCTTCAGGCGGATCGTCGAGATTGGAAAGTACGTCCCGGAGCGACGTCAATGCGTCCGCAGCCGTAACGTACGCCTCACAGAACGGAGTGTACTCATCCGCGTCGAGCGCCCTCTCGGCACGCTCCAATGCATCGCGGGCTTGGTCGACCCAAGCATCGACGTACCGCCGGTTAAGGGCCTCTTCCGTGGATTCGATCTTCTCCAGCAGCCGATCAGTATGGATTTTCTCGTGTGTGGCCGAGTAGCGAGCGTCCGATAGCTCCGACTGGATCTGGAGACGGAGATACCCGATCGTCTCGCCTTCGCGGACCTGGTCTTCGAGTTCCTCGGTCATCTCCGTGGCGGACGTGATGGCGTCTTCGACATCCGCGTACGCCTCTGCCATGACCGTAATGTATTCCGCGACCGCGTCCGGATCGCCGTGGGTAGGCGACAACCGGATCGCTTCTGCCCCATCTTCGACCACCAGTGTCGAACTCAACAAACCGACTTCGACTGCTGCTCGTGATACTGACCGTAATTCGAATTCGATCTCGCTGTCGGACGGTCGTTCTCCAAGAACAACCAACACCCGGTCGTCAGTTACGATCAAATAGGCGTGGTGCTCGCTGTCGGGTTCGAGTGTCGTCGTTCGCTCCGCTGTCTCATACTCGACGCTGTCGCCCGCCAGGACGTGTCTGGGTTGCTCGTCTCCTTCCAGCAGTTCTGCGACCGGACCGCTGGGGGAATCAGCCGTGACGACGTTCCCAAGCGCGGTATCCGGCAACTCCTGTATACTGTCAAACATTACTGTATCATCTCACTGGAGACAACAACCCTTACTAACGTACATGTGGCATAAAGTACTAATCATTTATATGGTTTCGAACGCATACAAATAAAATTATAATCATCACGCCTGCCGCGGAACGGTCTTCCGCCGGAATCTATCGGCTATCGAGGGTGTGCTCGGCTTCTGGACGCTCACGGACGGGAACGCGGCGATCTGGTTTCGTTCAACCTGGGGTCCGTCCACGCCCACGCTCTCGCGTCGATTCCCAACGACTACACGGTCGCGATCCGGACCGGCGATCCCTGCACGCAGCCCCGACGAGAAGAGAGGCAGGGTCGCGACTAGGCGAGCATCGCACCACGTCTACGACACCTGCCAAACGACGATCGACGTGCTGACCGAAGCGACCGGGGCGAACGCAACAGCCATTCACGTGAGACGAAGCGATCACAGCAAGTCAAGTGCTTCGAGGCGTGGGGCATCCCGTCATCTGCTCGCGGGTTTGCCGCTGGCAAGTTCGTTGAACGGAGACCAGCTCACATTACGGAAGACCGAAGAGCTGCAGAACGATCCCGAGGCACTCGGCGTGCTTCGCCTGTTGACTATGGGAACGACTCAGGAGTTCGAGCCAGGGGACCCCCACTCCCACTTGGTGCGGCCGATCTGTTCTTCGAGCCTTTCGATCCGTCCCTCGAAAGATCGGTCGTCGAAATCAGCGTCATGCCCCTCGACGATCGTCTCCGCAGTACGTAATCGCTCAGTCGCCCGTTCGTAGTACTTGCGTGCCTCCTCAACGTCGTCGTCCTCACGGTCTTCACCCATCTCTTCGAGCACATCGGCGTGTTCGACGAGAGCTTGGACCGTCGCCGGAGCGATCGAATCGAGTTCCTTCTCGGCCTCAAGTTTCGGGAGACCATCCGTTTGATCCCACGCCGCCGCGCGGGCAGCATCGTATCGGCGGTATGCTTCGTACCAGCACTTTGCTGTAGTCTCCGGGTCATCTTCTTCTCTCGCTCTGTCGAGGACGTCACGTGTCTCTCCGACGTACGAGCGATCGAAACCATCTAGTTCCCCCGTGAACGCCTCGATCTCGTCGGCCGCTTGCTGGGGGAGCTGCTCCAATCGGTCGATCGCGTTTCGTAGTGTAGCGGCGGCTTCGACCGCGTTCGTGTACGAGACACAGAACGAGGCATGGTCGTCGGCCTCCCGGGCGTCCCGTGCCTGTGCAAGTTGCGCTCGACCGCGTTCGAGCCAGGCCTCGACGTATCGTCGCTGAAGATCACGTTGGACGTCTTCGACGCGATGGAGTAGCCGATCTAACGTGACCTCGTTCGCGTCCGATTCGAGCGGATGCTGTGTACCGACGTTGGTCGTATAACTCCGGGCTTCCGAGAGTGAAGACTGGATACGCAACCACAGATTCGACCCTGCTCCCTCGTCTCGGATCTTCGATTCAAGCGTGTCGAATCGATCCGTGGCGGTCTGGAGGGCGTCGCCAACGTCCTGATGGATGTCCGACGC
Source organism: Halorhabdus rudnickae (assembly GCF_900880625.1). Classification (NCBI taxonomy): domain Archaea; kingdom Methanobacteriati; phylum Methanobacteriota; class Halobacteria; order Halobacteriales; family Haloarculaceae; genus Halorhabdus; species Halorhabdus rudnickae. The sequence goes on along the minus strand of NZ_CAAHFB010000004.1, from coordinate 170,349 downwards.
CTGTTCGACGTAGTCCTCGACGGCTTCAAGGTCACCCCCAGTGGGCGAAAAGCGGATCGTCTCCTCGTCGCCGTCCACGACCAGGGTCTTGTTCAGTAAACCGGACTGAGCGGTACACCGCTTGACTGTACTCAGTTTGAACTCGATTTCGACCGTATCCGGTTGGACCCCCAGGACGATCATCACCCGCTCGTCCGTCACGATGAGATATACCGCGTGATCCCCGTCAGGCTCGACAGTCGTGGTCCGTCCACCCGTTTCGTGCTCTACATTGCCACCAATCAGTACGTGCAAAGGGTGTTCGTCGTCGCGTAACAACTCGATGAACGTGTCCTCACTGAGATCTGTATCCCCACCTGAACCACCGATCAACGAAGCCGATAACTCGTTTACTCTGTCGAACATTGCTGGTAACTCCCGGGGTGAAGGTTCACTCTACACACCCCATCCTATCGTAGGGTATTAACTCTACAGGCTCCTAACAGTCCAGATACACATCAAATAGTAAAAACACTGAGGCGTCAGATTGGCGTCGCGAGGCCAGGGCAGTGGAGAGCAACTCCCGGGCGCGGGATAAGATCAATTTGTTGAATTGTGTCCGTGTTCATAGGCTGATCGAGGGGACTCGGAGCGTGTCAACTTCACCCGCGGAACGTTTTTCGGACGGTACCACATAACGCGTAGTACCTATGGGAATCGGCGGGAGCGACATGTACCGACAGCAGATCCTCGATCACTACAAGAATCCACGCAACTACGGCGAGATCGAGGATGTGACGTTCTCCCACACCGGAGAGAACCCGATGTGTGGCGATACTATCGAGATGGACATCGTTCTGGACGACGACGAGGAGGTCATCGAGACCGTCGCGTTCCGTGGTGACGGCTGTGCCATCTCCCAGGCCTCGGCGTCGATGCTGTCGGAACGGCTCGAAGGCATGACGATCGAAGAACTGGAAGCACTGGACCGTGACGACGTTATCGATATGCTCGGCGTTGACATCTCACCGATGCGCGTGAAGTGTGCTGTCCTCGCGGAGAAGGTTGCCCAAGACGGCGCGGAGATTTACTTCGGCGAGAAGGATCTCGACGCGACGACAACCGAGGACGACGACGTCCACGAGGAGTAGCCGCCGGTCGTTTTCTCCGGTTCGTCCATCCCAATTATACGCTCAAAATTCGATCAGCGTTGGCTCCTCGTGGTCGGCGTGCTCGAGTGCAACCGCGTGAGCGGTATGCCTGGCGTGGATCTCGGCCCACCGTCGCGCCGCCCGTTCGTCCAGGCGCTGAACCGCCTCGGGACACTGACGGCAGTCGGCCTGCCACGTCGAGATCCCGTCTGGGAAGTGGCCGGTGTGTCGCTGGTGATCCAACGCGAACTGCTCGAACGCCTGGTTGCCCACGGCGACTTCTTCGAGTTCGTAGGCGAGGTCCCACTCGCGGCCACAGCGCTCGCAACTGACCGTCGGGAGGTCCTCGACGTTCTCGGAGTCTGGTGATCGGTGTGGCTCCTCGTCGCTGTCGTTGGACATACCGGGTTCTGGGTGTCGATCTACTTGAGGGCTGTCGTCGGCTCACTCCGCACTCGGACATGTCCGAAGTGAGTCGGTCACACACGGGCCTGAACCCACTGGTGGACGATACAACGGGATTGGTGACGGCACAGCGGTGGCAAAGCGAAGGCGACACCTATCGGGGTAAGCAATGGCTGAACGGTTCTCCAATCAAAGAGACGCGCCGTATCGAGAGGTCACGCCAGGAAGACGTGCCGGGGCTGGTCAGCCAGCACTTCACGGCCCCACTCGACAGTCTCCCGGAATGCATCCGATCGGAAGAAGGCCATAGCATCCTCGCGATCGTCCCAGTTCGAGGCGATGAACATGTCTGTCTCCTCGTCGTCGTTGACCAGCAGCGCCGTCCCTCGGTGACCGTCCATGTCCGCAAGCAACTCGCCGACCGTCCCGAAGGTCTCGACGAACTCCTCGCGATAGTCGGGCTTGACCCGATAGAACATCCCCATCGTGCCGAATCCGTCACCCTCGCCGGCGCGGCCGAGGACGCCCGGCAATGCCGTCAAAGCGTCGGCCGCCGACTCGGCGTCGTCTTCGTGCTCCCAGAGGCTGACGACCGCGGTCGCCTCGCTATCGCCGACTGCAGTCACTTCGCCGACCGCCGGTTCGTAAACGGACGTCCTGACGTGTCCCTCGGCATCCGCGAACCGATCTCGGAGGGCTGCGACAGGCTCGGCGAGTTCCTCGGCCGCGGCTTCGGAGTATACCACCAGGGCGGAGACGTCCTCGCCGTGTGGCTGGCCGGCGTAGACGCCCGCCTCGGCGAGTTCGTCACGGACGGACGGAGCTGTCTGCTCGTCCGTACTCGCCTCAGTCGTCGATCCTTCGTGGCTCGCGTCGGCCGAGCCACCGCCAGCCGATCCTTCCTCGCCGAGAACGCCACCGTAGCGCTCGCCGACGCCCGGCAAATCACCGAGGAAGCCGGCAGCAGTCTCGGCAGCGTCCTCGGCAGTCCAGACAGACGCGACCGCCGATCGGCCGCCAGAGGCGCGGACAACTGTCGTGACGTGGCGATCGTAGTGCTCGAAGTTCTCCCTGAGACCGGCCACATCCTCGGACAGTTCCTCGGCGTCGGCGTCCGAATAAAAGAGGAGCCCGAACTCGCCGCCCTCGTAGTCCCCACCTTCGCGGATCCCGAGCTGGAATAGCCGTTCGTCGAGGTTCTCGATCGTCGAGAAGGTCCCATCGCCCGGATCAGGACGGCCGCCAGCGCTATCTGGATGCCCGTCGGTCTCGGCTCCCTCGTCGGTCCCGCCGTGTCCCGTCTCCGCAGGCGGATGGCCCGCAGGGGTGTCATCGCTGTGCTCGGTCGTCTCCTCGTGTGGGTGTCCCGCCGCGTCCGCGCTATCTGCCTCACGTTCGGCCGCCGCCTCCGGCGTCGGCGCGCGATCTGTCCCGACACCGCTTTCGTCCCCACCTTCTACAGCGATCGGGTCGCCAGCGAGGTACGCCCCCAGGTCGTCGGGTGCCATCCGGCGGCCGACCCAGAAGGGGCCGAACTCGGCGTACTTCGAACTGGAGGGATCAAAACGCATCTCGTAGAGGAGTTCCTTCACGTCCGTCAGATCGTCGGCCCACAGCGTCACTCCCCACTCCCAGTCGTCGATCCCGATCGCACCAGTGATCATCTGGGTGACTTTCCCGGCGTACTCCCGGCCGATCTCGCCGTGGGCGTCCATGTGTTCGGCCCGTTCCTCGAAGGGGAGATCGTACCAGTTGTACTCCGGATCGCGGCGCTTGTCCATCGGGTAAAAACTGACGTGTTCGGCGTCGGGGATCTCCGGTTCGATGCGCGAACGCATGTACTTCGCCAGCCCGGAGTTCTCGTCGAGTTCGCCTTTCAGGAATTCGCGGGCGCGCTCGGAATATCCCGAGGCCTCCGTCACGGAGACGAACGACTCGGTCCGTTCGGTGAACCGAGCGAGTGCCGTTCGCTCGAAGCGCCGTTCGAGCGCGTCGAGATCGGCCGTCGTCGGCCGGAGGTGGACGACGAGCAGGTCCGCTTCGTGTCCAAGCATCGCGTATACGGCGGAGTCACCGTTTTCGGCGTCACCTACCGCCGTGGCCGCCTCCAGAAAATCACGCCCTTCCTCGACGGCGGCGTCCTTTCTCCGCCGGGGAGCCTCGCTCCAGGCGTCCCAGTCGATCGTCCGGAAGTCGTGCAGCGCATACCACCCTTCGGTCGTGAGCGGAGCTTCGCGTCTGACCATGATAGAAATCAGTTCGGTCCTCGCGGTAAGGAACCTTACCCTTCCCCCCATCGTCGTCCCCTTTTCGACGGCTGCCGACCCGGCAGTCGAAAAGGGGGTTTTTAACCCCTGCCGCGTCCAGGGACGACCGTGAGCGAGGACCTCGACGAGGCGGCGATACTCGCCCTTCTCGACGACGAATACGCCCGCGAGATCCTCACAGCCACGAGTGCCCAACCTATGTCAGCAGACCAGCTCACCGAACGGTGTGACGCGTCGGACTCGACGATCTACCGCCGCGTCGATCGCCTGAAAGAACACGATCTGCTCGCGGAACAGACACAGTTCGATCCGGACGGTCACCACTACAGCGTCTACGTCTCCCGGCTGGAGTCAGTGAACGTGACCTTCGAGGACGAGCAGTGCCGGGTCGAACTGCAACGACAGCCGCCGGCCGAAGAAGACCCGGCCGATCGCTTTACGAGGATGTGGCAGGACCTATGATCGGAAGCGCCGACCTTATCCAGACGGCAAATGTTTCGATTCCGCTAGCCTCGGCGGTACTTGGCCTGGTGATCGGCTATCAGGCTTACCGGGGTTTTCGCCGCCACGACAACGCTTCCATGCGGTACCTCTCGGTAGGGCTGATCCTCCTCACGGCAGTATCGTTCTCGCTTGCAGCCTTCGGGACGCTGTTGCTTCGCTGGGAGGTCATTCCGCTGGCGTTCGAAACGCCGATACGACTCGTGGCGCGGATATCCCAGTTCGTCGGGCTCGCGTTCATCACCTACTCGCTGTATCGCCGTCCCTGACGGGACACGGGCACTCGAAACTCGTTTTTGCCGTCGGTACTGTCGATGCCGCCACTCGTGACCGAACGCCCAACGATTACCCGCACTCGATTGACCGGGCGACCGACAACAACGTCTCCTCCCCGACCGATCCGCTCACGGTGTAGGGCCGTCCGTCGCAGTCCCACGTCACGTAGCTTCTCTCTCCGATATCGAGGAGCCGACCCTCCTGTCCCGAGATATCAACCGATTCACCAGTGCCGGACGTACTCGCCGTCCCTGGACTCGTCAGGACCGAGACGTTCGCCGTCCCGTTGGTGTACTCGAGGGTGACCGTCGTGTTACCCTCGAAGACCGATCGACGCCCCTCGGCAAACTCGAACCCAGTTGGCACCGCTGGGTCCGGGAGCGAGGTCTCGGCGGCAGCCGCGAGTGCGTCCCGCGAGTCGTAGGCCTCGGTCTCAGGTACTGATCGCGTAACGACCGTGGCGTTCTCGGGCGGATCGAACGCGAACGTTCCCTCGGGAACGTTCGCGTTGAAGGTCACGTTCCGGTAGGTGACCGTCGTGGTCGTCGACTCCTCGCCGATCGAGACCGTCGTGGTCGTCTTGATTGGATAGTACCACTCTGTATCGAACCACATCGTCGTGTTCCCGACGAGTTGTTCGTCGTCGATCGGCCGAATCTGTACGACGTAGGACTCCCGACCGGCGACCGATTCGGTGCCGGCGTAGGTAAGCCTCACGTTCCCGTAGATAGAAACGGAACTCGCATCAGTTGTTATCGGGTCACTGGCTCGCGGAACGACGGGAAGTTGCGAGATCGAGGCTTCGGTCGGTTCTCCCCGCTCGGCCTTTTGAAGTCGATCGAAAATCGTTTCGACAGTCTCGAAGGACCGACTGCGATTCGACAACGAAAGATTCGTCCGGAGGACGTCGACCCGGTCGGCCGAACGGTTGTACATCCATATCGCCGTGCCGTTCGATCCGATAGTCACGCCTTCCTGTCGACCAGTGACGACCGTCGCACGTGACTCACCCGTCCGGAGGTTCCGGATCGCCCGGGTACGCGATGGATCGACGGTCGTCCCGTTGTCGAACTCCGTGACGACCGTACTTTCGATGGTCTCCAAGGAGTCCAGTTGGTTACTGACTGTCTCGCCGTCCGGGATCGAATTGGCTCCCCCCACGAGCATCCCACAGCCAGCGAGGGCTCCGACGCACCCAACGACCGAGAGGGCAAACAGTATCCGCCGCGACGATTGGGGGACCTGCATGTAGATTATGGGTTGTCGCGCATGCTATCAAAAACGTTCCGCCGAGTTTCTGTCCACTGTCGCCGATCACACGCCTGCGTGTTAGCGACCCGAACGAACGCGACGGGAATCGACCGAGCCGACACGCTGGTGAACGATTGGAGCGACGGTCCTGTGGCAAGGGCTGTGACAAACTGGTTGTCGGTGGGTGGTTACGAACCGGCGGGTGACCGTTAGTGTGCATGGTCCGCAACGCTGTCGGATCGATACGAGCGGGCGTGACGGAATCCAGGGCGACCGAAATCCGTCGAACGTACAGTCGGAAGGGCCATCGCAGTCAGCAAGAACGCAAGGGTGGAGGGCCGAAGTCGTCGGGGAACCATGCAAAAGTCCCTACGCCACGGACACACTTATGAACCGACGCAGGCCTTCGGATCCGGCAGGGCAGAGAAAGATTTAAATTAGGTCAGGCAAGCAGCGCCGGACCGAACAGCATGAGCATGAGGCTGGCGAACATCACCAGACCCACCGAGACTGTCACCGCCCGCACGGCCCAGCGGCTGTTCAGCGGCGTCCTTGCGACGATCGCTTCCGTGCTCGTCCGGAGGATGTGACCACCGTCCAAGGGGAACAACGGGATCAGATTGAAGACGGCGAGATTGAGGTTGATCCAGGCGGTCCAAAACAGCAGGTTCGCCAGCACGAATACGCCGCCACCGAGAAAGCCCAACGACCCGCCGACCGCATAAAACGACGTGATCGGGCCGACGAACCCCGCAAAGTTGAACGGGACCAGTGGGCTGGCGATCGTGGCGAACGGGAGCGTGATGATCGAGAACAGCCGTTCAGCCATCGACAGCCCCAAGTCCTGTCCGCCCCCGCCCAAGAGGCTCAAATAGGCGTCGGCGGGGTAGGCACGGATACCGAAGTCGTTGACCGCCACGCCGCTAACGCCAGGCTGGACGCCCGAAACGCCGAGAAACCCGACGTCCGTGCGCGGATGCTCACCGAGCGTGACGTCGTACGTATGTCTGCGGCCGTCGAGGATCGCTTCGACCTGCACTTCTTGACCGGGAACTGTCCGGTCCAGTGCGGCCGAGAGGTCCCCGCCGGTTACGATGCGTTCGCCGTCGACGCGAGTGACGACGATCGAAGCGTCTGTGGGAGGCCCACCGGGCGCGTTGGCCAGCGGCCCGTCCGCCGCGACCCTACTCACGTAGGCCCCGATCGGCCCAGTCGTCTCAGTGCCGTTGGTCGTCGTGAGGGTTGCGACTGTCCGATTATGGAGTGCAGCGTGGAACGCTCCGGCCGTGTGGACGGCAGTCCCGTTGACGCGGGCAATCGTGTCGCCGCTGGTCACGCCGAGTGGCCCGTTCTCGATTGCCGTCGTGACGAACACCGAGCGCTCGATCCGCCTGGTCTCACCCTCGCGCAAGGATACGTCGACAGTCCGGCCCGTTGCCCCCTCCAGCGCGTCGGTGAGCGTCGACTGGTTCGTGACGGCGGTACCGTTCACCCCGGTGATGACCTCACCCTGTTCGATCCCCACCTCGTCGGCGGGTGACCCCGGAAGCGAACCACCGACGGCGACGCCGTTTGCCGCCGTGATCGAGCCTGCTACCGGTCCAAACAGAAGTAACAGCGCCAGCACAGTCAACGCGAAGTTGTTGGTCACGCCAGCGACGAACATCCGAGTCTTCGATCCGCGATCAGCCGCCCGCTGGCTCTGTTCGTCCGGTTCGACGAACGCACCGATCGGCAGGACAGTGAACAGCGCCAGCCCCATCGACTCGATCTCGATGTCCTCGACCCGACAGAGCAACCCGTGGCCCCCTTCGTGGACGATCATCGCAACCGCCAGCCCGAAGATGATCTCCGGGGCTGCGGCGAGCGGGAGAAAGTCGTTGAGTCCCGGGATCACCAGGGCGTTTTTGGGTTCCTGTATCGGGTTCGCCCCCGGCTGCTGGAGGCTCGCGATCCCCGAGAAGATGATTGTCAGGAACATCCCAACCATCACGAGCAGGGCAAATCCCACGCCCACGTTCGCCCAAGCGCGCCAGAAGCGACGGTGGCTGGCCAGTCGGTTCAGCAGGGCACGCCCGCGAGCGGTACGGATCGTCGTAATCGGACCCGAGACGCGCACGAACGACGGGAGATACCCCCGGCGGCGGAGCACCGTCGTCGCGACCATGTAGGCAAGAACGCCGGCAGCGACCAGCGTCAGCGTGTCGACCATCTATCTGATCGGACGGTCCGGTACGGGAAGAGAATTGCGTCCTTCGTCCGTGGCCGTCGCGGGACTGATCGCTTCGAAACGGCGCTCCGGCCCGACAACATCCCTCTCAGGCGAGGAGCATCGGACCGAACATCATCACCAGCAGGCTCGCGAACATGACCAGTCCCACCGAAACAGTCACGACCTTCACCGCCCAGCGGCTGTTCAGCGGCGTCCGGGCGACGACGGCCTCCGCGCTCGTCCGGAGAATGTGTCCCCCGTCCAGGGGAAAGAGGGGAATGAGATTGAACAGCCCGACGTTGAAGTTGATCCAGGCGGTCCAGAACAGCAGGTTCGCCAGCGCGAACACGCCGCCGCCGAGAAAGCCCAGCGGCCCACCGATCGTGTAGAACTCCGTGACGTAGCCGGTGAATCCGGCGAACCCGAAGGCGCTGGGATCCAAAAGCGTCAGGAACGGCAACGTCAGGAACCACAGGAGCTGTTCGCCCAGCCCGAAGTCGATGTCACTGCTCCCGTCGCCGCCCAAAACGGCGAGCATCCGTTCGGCCGGATAGCCACGGATGCCGAACCCGAAGTCCTCGACGGTAACACCCGAGTAGCCACGCTGCACCCCACTGACCCCGAGGAACGCGTCGTCCGGGCCCTGTCGGCCGAGCGTGACGTTGTAGGTCGCCCGTGTCCCATTGACGGACGCCTCGACGGTCACCCGGTCGCCCGGCGCCATCCCGTCCAGCGTCTCAACGAGCGCGTCGCTGTCGAGGATCCGACGGTTGCCGATCCGGGTGACGACCACCGGCTCGCCGACCGGTGCGCTCGCATTCGACAGCGGGGTGTCCGCCAGGATGCTACTCGCGTAGGCGCCGACCGGGGCCGTCGTTTCGGTGCCGTCTCCCGTCCGCAAGGTCACAACGCTGCGGTTCCGGAGCGCTTGCTCGAAGTCCTCTACTGTTTCGACGGCTGTCCCGTCGAGCGCGGTGATCGTGTCGTTGGCGGCGAGATCGAACGGCCCGTCAACCACCGCCGCCGTGACCGTCACCGACCGGTCGATGGGGACGATCTCACCATCCTGCAGCGTCACTGTCGACTCGTTGATCGACGTGATAACGTCGCCCTGTCCCAGTCCGGCTCGCTCGGCCGGCGATCCCGCGAGCACGCCGCCGACGGCGACGCCGTTTGCCGCCGTGATCGAGCCTGCTACCGGTCCAAACAGAAGTAACAGCGCCAGCACAGTCAACGCGAAGTTGTTGGTCACGCCAGCGACGAACATCCGAGTCTTCGATCCGCGATCGGCCGCCCGCTGGCTCTGTTCGTCCGGTTCGACGAACGCACCGATCGGCAGGACAGTGAACAGCGCCAGCCCCATCGACTCGATCTCGATGTCTTCGACCCGACAGAGCAACCCGTGGCCCCCCTCGTGAATTATCATCGCAACCGCCAGTCCGAAGACGATTTCCGGGGCCGCAGAGAGAGGCAAAAACTCGTTGACGCCCGGTAACACCAGCGCATCCGTCGGCGTCCGGATCGGGTTCGCCTCCGGACGACGGAACCCCGAGATCCCGGAGAAGATGATTGTCAGGAACATCCCGACCATCACGAGCAGGGAGAACCCCAACCCCACGTTCGCCCAGGCGCGCCAGAAGCGACGGTGGCGGGCCAACCGATTGAGCAGCGCCTTGCCGCGCTGAGTGTGGACGGTGGTGATCGGACCTGAGACGTGCAGCGAAGACGGCAGATACCCCCACCGCTGGGCAGCCATCGCGGCGACGGCATAGGCGAGGACCCCGATCAGGACGAGCGTTAGCGTGTCGACCATCTATCAGGCCGGATGGCTCATTCCCCTATGAAAATTCCGTTTGACACGTCGATCGCTGCCTTGGAAACGGCCGAAAATTACCGCTCGCGACGCAACCGGTCGACCACGAACTCCCGATCGAGTTTCGCGAGAAACGGCCCGAGCTTCGGCCCCTCCTCTAAGTCGAACAGGAGTCGATACCCGGCGGCGAAGAAGTCGCCGACATCCAGGTCGTAGGCCTCGGCCAGTTCGTAGATCCGCCCCTGGATCGCCTCGCCATCGGCGCCCTCGGCGACGAAGTCCGCGAGTTCGTCCAGAGCGGCCGCGGTGTCGTCGCCGAAGGCCACATCCGGAAGTTCCGCCCGCTTGAGATCGTAGTTGAACTCGTTGTCTGTGCGCCGCGCCCACGCGCGAGCACCCTCGACCCGACCGAGCGCTTCTTCGACAGCCCACTCCGGGGCGTCGTCCGGAATGTGGCCCTCGCGACGGGCGATCTCCTCGCGGAGGTCGGGGTCGTCGGTCATGCCGAGTACGGCCCCGAAGGTGTAGGGAATTCGGACGCGTTCCTCACGAGACTCCTCGACGACGATCGGATAAGCTGCGTCGGCACGCTGTCGATCGTCGTCGCTCGCGTCGGCCTCCTCGAAGTAGACCCGTTCGAAGCGGTCGAACTCGTCGACAAGCTGATCGAGGTGGGCCACATCGAAGTCCCGCTGCTTGCGCGGATCCTTCAGGAAGAAGTACCGGAGGACGGCCGGTTCGAGCATCGAAAGCACCTCCTCGGCCGTGATGACGTTACCCGACGACGAGGAGAGAGCCTCGCCGTTGAGCGTGAACCACTCGTAGACCATCGGAACCGGCGGCTCAACGTCGAATACCTCTTTGGCGATGGCGACGCCCGACGGCCAGGATCCCTCGGCGTGGTCCTTCCCGAACGGCTCGAAATCTACATCCAACGTGTTCCACTGGGCTGGCCACTCGAAGCGCCATGGGAGTTTGCCCTCTCGGAAGGTCACTTCGCCCTCGTGACCACAGCCCTCGATGGTCTCATCACCGACGGTCACGTCCCGGCACTCGTAGGCGACGGTGCCGGCCTCGGGATCCACGTCGACGATCCCGTCGGTCAAGATCCCGCAGGATTGACACTCAGCCTGAAAGGGAACGTACTCGTCGTCGACGCTGTCCTGATAGTCGGCCAGGACTGCACGTGCTTGATCGCGGTTCGTCAGGACGTGTTGTGTGACGTCTTCGAAGTCGCCCTCGGCGTACAGTTTCGTGTTCGAGACGACCTCGATCGGGATACCAAGCATTTCGGCACTCTCCGCCAGAAGCGTCGTAAAGTGCGCACCGTAGGAGTCACAGCAGCCGAAGGGATCGGGGATCGATGTGTATGGCTTGCCGAGGTTCCGGCCGAGTGCGCCCGCGTCGACTTCGCCGAGACCGACGACGTTCCACTCCAGATCGGCAAGTTGTCGGGGGACCTTCCGGAGACGGTCCTTGTCGTCTGCCGTGAATATCTGCCGGACCTCGTGACCACGGTCGCGCAACACTTCGGCGACGACGTACCCGCGGACAATCTCGTTGAGGTGGCCGATGTGTGGCACGCCCGAAGGCGAGACCCCACCCTTGATCACGATCGGTTCGTCGGGATCGCCTGCTTCGATGGCATCAGCAACGGCCTCTCCCCAGAACGCGCGATCGCTATCGTCGATCGTCGCGTAGGGATCGTCGTCACTCATAGTCAAACACCCGAGGTCGATACGTCCGAAAGCGTGCGTCTTCGTTGTGATACATAGTAAACACAGAACGGTTTCCCCGATCGTCAGTCGTCGTTCGGGACGATTTCGGTCCCCTCGTGATCGTCGTTCTCGACGGCGCGGACGACGCGCTCGGGATCGTTGCCGTCGAGGACGATCGCCCGGATGCCGGATCGCTCGATGAGTTTCGCAGCAAGCAAGTCGACAGGGGCGTTGCTGCCGGCGTTCATCTCGATACCGGCGATGACATCCACGAGGTTCGAGACACCCAGTTCCGCGAACTTCGAGGCGTCGGGGTCAGTGTCGGGGTCGGCGCTGAACACACCCGGGACGCTCGTCGCGTACACCAACAAATCTGCGTCGACGTACTCGGCGAAAGCCGCACTGACGGCATCGGTGGTCTGGCCGGCGACGACGCCGCCGAGCACGGGGACCTCGCCGCGCCGGAGCGCATTACGGCCTTCCTCGTAGGTTTCGACCGGTTCGGGTGCCGCCCGTTCGCCCAGCGCCGCGATCAGCAGGCGGGCGTTCAACCGCGTCGCGGCGATTCCCACGTGGTCGAGTTCCATCTCGTTTGCGCCCAAGTCCCGTGCGGCGCCGATATACTCACGAGCGACTGTCCCGCCGCCCGTGACGACGCCGACCGCATGTCCGGCGTCGAGAAGTGTTGCCAGGGCGTCGGCGTGATCGGCGACGCGATCAGCGTCGAGATCCGGAGCGAGCACGCTGCCACCGATAGAGACGACGACTCTCATTGCCCCGGCGTAACCCCGATTCGGTCTTAAGGGTTGTCAAGCGACACCGCGGGCGCCGTCGGACCCGCGTCAGACAATAACCAGCGTTTCACGACGATCGACACCCCGTGAACGACGTAGTACCGCCGAATTACGCCGGTATTTATTCTACAAAAAGATAAAGAAAAAAATTCCCAGATAGAGCTATAAAATGTCTTAGCAGCATTGGAAACGTTATAAAATGTCAGTCGAAACCCTCTCTAATCGCTAAAACGTCACGAAGTCGCCCGAAGCTTCTCCCCTATATATACCCATCCGGTCTATACGTCAGAGCGAGGTATCACAGATGAGCGCAAAAACCCAGCCCTCCGGGGAACGCGTCGAAGAGTCCACCACTAGCAAAGAAGAGCGGCTGCGATCGTTCCTCAAACAGAAGGCCCAGGATGGGGAGATGTACTTCAAGAGCAAGTTCATCGCCGAAGAGGTCGAACTCTCACCCAAGGAGATCGGTGCGCTCATGGTGAAACTTCGCGATTCGGCCAGCGAGCTGAACGTCGAGAAGTGGTCGTACACGAGCGCGACAACCTGGCGCGTCGAGCACGCCTAAGAGCCCTCCACTAATTCCCAGTATCCGCGTCGCCCGGTTGGTCCTCCCGCCGGGACCGCACCCGTGTCGCCCTGGATCACCAGGGCGTCGGTATTTTACGTCCCAATCCCCTGGGTCCCATCACGAATGGCCGGAGACGAGCCGTCGAGTCAGCCCCCAGGACCCGCGGCGTTGTCGTCGGTGTTTCACGTCTACCGCGTCGAACGCGACGGCGAGGCGATCCGGTACATCGGAGAACCGTTGATCGCCCCCGGAAACGTCGCCGACGAGATCGCCCCAGCGTTTGCCGAACGCGGCTACGACGTTTCACTGACGAAACGCCACGATCGCGATCAACGCGGCGCCCCGGGCCCGTACGCAGTCGTCGCCGAACCTCAATCGGCCGGTATCGACGGGATCCCGTGGGGAAACATCGCCATGTTCGTTCTCACCGTCGCGACGACCCTCTACGCGGGGACGTGGTGGTATTACATCGACCTCGCGGATGACCCGCTGAACCTACTCCGGGCGTGGCCCTTTACGGCCGCTGTTTTGGGCGTCCTCGCGACCCACGAACTGGGTCACTACGTCGCCAGTCGCTACTACGACGTCGATGCGAGCCTGCCGTACTTCATCCCGGTCCCGCCGCCGATCGGGACGATGGGAGCCATCATCCGCATGCGCGGGCGGATCCCCAGCCGAAAGGCACTGTTCGACATCGGCGTCGCCGGCCCGCTTGCAGGTCTCGCGGCGACGATCGTAGTCACGGTGATCGGCCTCCATCTGGATCCCATCGCCGTTCCTCAGGGGGCCGCCGAGGCGGCATCCGAAGGAAGCGGATACATCCGGTTCAACGATCCGCTGTTGCTCACCTTGCTCGCCGACCTCTCGGGGCAGCCGGCCGGCTATGGCGAGGGACTGGCCGTCAATCCGGTTGTCTTTGGCGGCTGGGTCGGGATGTTCGTGACCTTTCTGAACCTGATCCCCGTCGGGCAACTCGACGGGGGGCACATCCTGCGGGCAGCCCTGGGGCGGCGCCAGGAGACGGTCGCTGCAGCGGTCCCCGGCGTGCTGTTCTCGCTGTCAGCCGGGCTGTACTTCCTGACGGACTACACCCAGTCGGTCATCCTGTGGGCAATCTGGGGCGTGATCGCCCTCGTCATGGTCCGGGCCGGCTCGGCGACGCCCCTGCGGGAAGGGGCAATCGGGCCGTGGCGGTGGGGCGTCGCCGCAATCACGTTCGCGTTGGGGGCGCTGTGCTTCATGCCTGTCCCCGTCGAGATCATGATGGGGTGATCGGTTCCAGGGTATCGCAAGCATCGGACTGTCGAGTCGGGTTCCCCTCCGATGGATCTCGATGGATTTTTCTTCCCGTTCCCGATACCATCGCCTGAGTATCGTGTCGCATCTCTCAGAGACGGTTGCGTCGGTCTCCCGGTGGATACCCGAGGAGTTCTCCACCTTGAGTGTCATCAAACGGGAGGCCAAAGCCAGGCTGGTCCGACCGTTCACACGCAGAAAGTACGAGCCGATCTCCTTTCCCGACCGGGACTGGGACACGCTGGTAGTCCTCGACGCGTGCCGATACGACATCTTCGCGACGAACAACCCGTTCCCGGTCGCCGCAGAGCGTGTCCACTCAAACGCGAGCCACACGCGGGAGTTCCTCCGGCGGAACTTCGCCGGCAGACACCCCGATACCGTCTACGTGGCGGCGAGTCCACAGATCGCGAGCCACGGCGGCGAGTTCGCACATGTCGAACACGCCTGGCGGACCGAATGGGACGACGACAGTGGGACCGTGCCACCCGAAGCGGTCACCGAACGTGCTCTCGCCCTCGCCGAGCGCTATCCCCGAAAGCGGCTCGTCGTTCACTACATGCAACCACACTTCCCGTTCATTGGCCCGACAGGCGGGCAACTTGCCGCCCAGGGATCGTATCTGGACGGTCGTCGCAACCGGATTTACCCCTCGGTCTGGGAACGCTTAGACGCCGGAAACGCCGACGAGAGACTCGTCAGGGAGGCCTACGAGGAAAACCTCCAGGTCGCACTGCCCGCCGTCGAACGGCTGATCGACAGGCTGGACGGGAAGACGGTAGTTACGAGCGATCACGGCAACCTCTTCGGCAAGCGCGTCTCACCCCTGCCGATCAGGATCTACGGACACCCGCCTGGGATCGCCGACCGCGAACTGACGGCGGTCCCGTGGGTGGAACTGCCCTTCGACTCACGCCGTGAGATCACCAGCGCGGACACTCAGACTGCAGAAACCGACGGGGGACCGAAACGCGAACGCCTGGAAGCGCTCGGATACGTCTGATTTCTCCCGCTATTTATCATCAGCCGATCAGTCCGAACCGCCATGGGTGAATCCCCGATCGGCGAGTGCCTCGCCGTCGAGCGTGACCGCGTCCCCGTCGACGACCCGACCGATCGGGGACAGGGAGATCGGCACGGCCCGCCTGGCGGCCGCGAGGTCATCGGGGTCGATCGTACAGACGAGTTCGAAGTCCTCACCGAAGAATACGCCCATCTCGCGCCGGTCGTCCTCGTTCGATGCCACTGCTTCGACCGTCTCGTCGATCGGCAGCGGCGACTCCACAGCGATTCCGACATCACTGGCCTCGGCGAGCTGGTGGAGCGAGCGGGCGAGACCGTCACTCGAATCCATCATCGCCGTCGCGAAGGGAGCTAGCGTCCTGCCCGAGGCGACGCGGGGGTCGAACCGGAAGAGGTCGTTGGCGCGGTCAGTTTGTCCGTCAGCGAACAACGCAAGGGCAGCGGCACTACGGCCGAGCGTGCCAGTCACACAGACCACATCACCCGGATCGGTACCCGATCGGAAGACTGGATCGTCGGTCCGGCCGATCGCTGCCGTCACCGCCGAGAACTCCGGATTTTCGTCGAGATCGCCACCGACGTACTCGCCGCCGACCGCTTCACAGACCGCGATCGCGCCGTCGACGAATGCGAGCAATTGCTCGCTCTCGAAGGACGGGGCAGCGTAAACGGCGACCGCGGCGACCGGGTCGGCACCCATCGCGGCGATGTCCGACAGCGACGCACCGACCGCGCGCCAGCCGGCCGTATACCGCGTCGTCTCGTCCGGAAAGTCCGTCGACGCGTGGAGCATGTCGATGGTCACGACGAGATCCTCGACGACTGCAGCGTCGTCCCCGGCGGGACCGAGCCGATCGGCAAGCACGGACAGGGCTGTCCGTTCGTCCATAGGGCGGGCTTTGACTTCACGGTACTAACACCCGGCGGTCGGGATCGACGCGACGCCGTCGACGCCCCGAAACAGGCCATCGGAATCGACTGGCGGGTCGGGTTTCGGAGGGTTCAAACGGACGGCGACCGTCTCCGGCGCGTATGGATGCCGACTTCCGGACCACGGTCGCCGGGTTCGCGGGGGCCGGTATGGTCCTGGTGATCCTGTTCTGGCTCATCGGGATCGACGGAATCGTGGCGACGATCTCACGAGCGGAACCGTCTATTCTCCTCGGCGTCGTCGCGTTTTCGGCCTGCTGGATGGTCTGTTGGGGGCTGGTACTGCATACGGTGCTGGGAGCAATCGGCTCACCCGTGGGGGCATTGACAGCTGTTCTTGCCTTCAGCGCCTCAATGTTCACAAACGCGATCACGCCATTTGGACAAGCAGGGGGTGAACCGGTCGCCGCGATGCTCATCTCCGAGGCCGCCGACAGTGACTACGAGACCGGACTGGCCGCGATCGCCAGCGTCGACACGCTTCACTTCCTCCCGTCGATCGGACTTGCGACTGTCGGGCTGGGTACGCTCTTCGTCGAGTCGGTTTCGTTGACGCGGAACATCTACCTGGCCAGCGTCGCCGTGGCACTGCTTTCGGGCGCCTTTCTGGGCGGGGCGTTACTCGGCTGGTTCTACAGAGCGGAGATAGAGCGGTTCGTCGTGCGCGTGTTCACACCGACACTCCGCCGGCTTGCCGGAGCGCTTCCGCGACTCGAACCACCCGAGAAAAGTGCAGTCGAAGAAAGTATCGAGGGGTTTTTCGCGGCGATCGACCGGGTCGCAAGGAGTCGGCGGACAGTTCTGTTAGCGTCGCTGTATTCGCTGGCCGGGTGGTTATCGCTCTCAGGGGCGCTATGGCTCTCGCTCATGGCGATCGGGTACTCCGTACCCTTCGTGGCTGCACTAATCGTCGTTCCCGTCGGCAGTATCGCAGCCGTGACGCCCTTACCGGGCGGCTTAGGGGGAATCGAAGCCGCTTTCATCGGACTAGTGGTCTCGACGACGGGTGTCGCCGCGTCAGTAGCCGGTGCCGCGGTCGTGATCTACCGGATAGCGACCTACTGGTTACCACTGATCGTCGGCGGCAGTACAGCTGCTGTCCTGGGATCACGCCGTCGCCGGCCTGATTAACCTGGCCACTGGGACGTGTTGGGGACTTCCCCAAGACGATGCGCTTAAATGACGTCACGGGGAAGGAACCACCAATGGCAACACTCTACGACGTTCCGGCCGAGGACCTCATCGAGGCCGTGGCCGACAAACTCGCAAGCGAGGACGCGATAGAAGCACCCGAGTGGATCACGTTCGCCAAGACGGGCGTCGGGAAGGAACTGGCCCCCGAACAGGAGGATTTCTGGGAGACGCGGGCCGCGAGTCTCCTCCGGAAGGTCGCCGTCGACGGCCCGGTCGGCGTCGGCAGCCTCGCGACGGCCTACGGCGAGACCACGGACGGCTCGAACCGCTACCGTGTCAGTCCCGCAAAGCAGGCCGATGGGAGCCGCAACATCATCCGGACGGCCCTCCAGCAACTAGAGACGATCGGCTACGTCCAGACCGCCGAGGGCGAGGGCCGACGGATCACTCCGGACGGGCGAGCACTGCTCGACGAGGTCGCGACGGACGTCCTCGAGGACCTCGACGATCCGGAACTCGAACGCTACGCCTGATCGTCGCGTTCTCGTTCGTGCCCCACGATCACGACGGTTCGTAGCGAAATCGTTTTGCCCGGGACTCGAATAGTACCGAATAGCATGAGTGGAGAGCCATCTGACGAGGAAATGCAGCGCCTCCGCGAGGAGCGAATGGAGCAGTTGCGCGAGCAGGCCGAACAGCAAGAGGGAGAAGGCGGCGGACGCGAGGCCGCCCAGCAACGCGCCGAGGCCCAGAAGAAAGCCGTCCTCCGCAAGCACCTGACCGACGACGCCCGCAAGCGCCTGAATACCCTCAAGATGTCCAAACCCGAGGTGGCAGAGCAAGTCGAGAGCCAACTCGTCGCGATTGCCCAAAGCGGGCGCATCCAGGGCAAAATCGACGACGAGAAGATGGCCGAGCTCCTCCGTGAGTTGACGCCCGACTCCAAGAGCTTCGACATCAAACGCCGGTAGATGGAGCTCGCGCTGTGTTTCAGTGGGGGTAAAGACTCGGCGCTGGCGGCGTTGCTCGCCGACCCGTTCTTCGACGTGACGCTCGTGACGGCCACGTTCAGCGTGACTGATGCCGCCGAGCATGCCCGCGAAGTTGCGGCGTCGCTCGGATTCTCACACGAGACGATCGAACTCGACCGCGCGGTTGCCGACGATGCGGTCGAGCGGATGCTCGACGATGGCTATCCCCGCAACGGCATCCAGCAGGTCCACGAAGCCGCACTCGAAGCTCTCGCCAGCGAAGGGTTCGATGCCGTCGGCGACGGGACGCGCCGGGACGACCGCGCGCCGACGGTCTCACGACCCTTCGCGCAAAGTCTCGAAGACCGCCATGGCGTCGAATACGTTGTGCCACTCGCGGGCTACGGGCGGGCGACGATCGACAAGCTGGCCGCCGAGCGACTTCGGATCGAAACGGGGCCGAGCGAGCGACTGGCGAAAGGTGACTACGAGCACGAACTCCGCGCGGTGCTTCGGGACGAGCACGGCGATAGCGTGATCGACGAGATCTTTCCCGAACACGTCCAGTCGGTGGTGCGTGGGCGGCAGTAAAACCGGGACCGGTGTTAGTCAGATACCCTTCGTACAGACATAATCCGTGGAGTCCGTAGAACAAGCAAATGGAGATAAGGCTTAATAAATCCTAATACAAACGGATACGTACAATGCCGATTTCAAAGGACGAATTTCAGACGATTGACGAGGGTGGGCCGTCGCTCCCCGATCTTGGAGCTAATACCACGCAAGGGGCGGTATACCGTTTCCTTCTCGAACACGCCGATCAGGCGTTCCGTCAGCGCGAAATCGTCGAGAACGTCGACGTCCCAGCCGGAAGTGTCGGGCCGACGTTGAAACGACTCGAAGAACACGGTCTGGTCGAGCATCGCGACCGCTTTTGGGCGATCGCTGACGACGAACACGCAATCGCCTCCGCAGGTCTACTCGGCACTGCCACAGCTGACACTATCGACGGTGGATTCTCCGACCAAGACGTCGAGACGTGGATGGAAACCGCAGTCGATCCAATCGAAAAACGTGCTGACAACGAGGAGAACTGAGTTCAATGGTAGAGCGGAAAGACGTCGTGTGGGCACCGGATCCGTTCAAATCGGATACCGGGAACCCCCGGCCGTGGCTAGTTATCTCGGGCGAACGGCTTCCGTATCCTGACGAAGAAGCTATCACCGTCGCGTTCACGACGCAAACGCATCACTCGGGCAGCTTTGCTGTCCCGAGTGGAGCTTGGATTCGTGGCGAACCAGGGCAGCAAAGCTATGTTCTCCCATGGACGGTTGCTACACTGAAAGAGAATCTCCACATCGTTGGCGTACAGGGCTCCGTGACCGAGTCGTTCACCGACAGGGTCACGACAGCCACAGCTGCCTATGTGAGCGGTACGCAAGTGGAGAATGACTGACCGAAAGGGAATGTTTCTACACCTTACTTGTACCGACGGGGCCGGAAGGAAGGGTTCAAACGCCCGCTGGCCGAACGCGGGTGTATGTACGACGGTATCAAGGGGTTTCGGGACTTCTATCCCGCGGAGATGGCGGCCCACCGTGACGTCATCGACACGGTCGAGGACACCGCCGCCCGCTATGGCTTCCGTGAGATTGCGACCCCGGCACTCGAAGAGACGAAGATGTACGTCGAGAAGAGTGGCGAAGAGATCGTCGAGGACCTCTACAGCTTCGAGGATCAGGGCGGCCGGGACGTGGCGCTAACGCCCGAACTCACGCCGACCGTCGCCCGGATGGTCGTCGAGAAACAGCAGGCCCTCTCGAAACCGATCAAGTGGTACTCTACCCGACCCTTCTGGCGCTACGAGGAGCCCCAGCAGGGTCGGTTCCGGGAGTTCTACCAGACCAACGTCGACATCTTCGGCAGCGAGGAACCCGAGGCCGACGCCGAGATCCTCGCCTTCGCCGCCGACGCGCTGACGAATCTGGGGCTCGACGCCGACGATTTCGACTTCCGTGTCTCCCATCGGGACATTCTTGGGGGGCTTCTCGAAGCCTTCGACGCCGACGTGGATCAGCGAGCCGCGATCCGGGCCGTCGACAAGAGCGCAAAGATCGAACAGGCGGAGTACTACGACTTGCTGACCGAAGCGGGACTCTCGTACGACCAGGCCGAGCACTTCGACGCCCTGCTCGCGACCGACGATCTCGAGGAACTGACCGACTTCGCGGAGACCGATCGTGTCGCTTACGCCGTCGACAACCTGCAGGCAGTCCTAGCGGCCGCCGAGGACTTCGGCGTCCGGGAGTACACGACGATCTCACTCGAGACCGCACGCGGGTTGGATTACTATACGGGCGTCGTCTTCGAGTGTTTCGACTCCGTCGGCGATGTCTCGCGGGCGGTCTTCGGCGGCGGTCGGTACGACGACCTCATCGAGAGTTTCGGCGGCCAGCCCACGCCAGCGGTCGGCGTCGCGCCGGGCGTGATGAACTCGACGCTGCCCCTCCTGCTCCAGCGCGCAGGCGTCTGGCCCGAAGAAGAACTCTCGACGGACTACTACGTCCTCCAGGTCGGTGAGACACGACCAGTGGCGGCGCGGATCGCCCGCGAGTTGCGCGAGGCGGGCCACATCGTCGAGACCGACGTCTCCGGGCGCTCGTTCGGCGGGCAACTTGATTACGCCGACTCGATCAACGCCGAGACGGCGATTATCGTCGGCGAGCGCGACCTCGAAAACGATGAGATTACGATCAAAGACATGGCAAGCGGCGATCAGGTGCAGGTGCCCGTCGACTCGTTCCCCGGCGACCACGTTCGACCGACCTACGACGACTTTGACTGACTGGTTTCCGGTGTCTCCCAGTCCCCGTTCATGACGTCCTCGACCGCGTCGTACAGCGTTCGTTCCCGACGGTCGAGATGGACGTAGTTCATGTCGGTCCGGGCCGCGAACGCACGGTCGCTGTCGCGATCGCCGACGTAGACGTACTCGCCGTCCCCCAGGGTCTGGGAGACTGGCTCGAACAGTGCAGGATCGGGCTTGAGACGGTCGAGTGCCGCGCGCGAGTGGCCCCGACCGACCCCGACGGCGAACTCCTCGTCAAGCCCGGTTTCGTCCAGGAACGCCTCGACGACCTCCTGTGGAGAGTTGCTCACGCAGAACAGCGTCTCATCGAGTAGTCGGCCGATGGCGTCGATGTCCTCGTACGGCTGGAGTTCACCGGAGCGGATGGCTTCTACCTTCCCACCAGTGTAGTTGCGCGTCCGCGCCGCCCAGAGAGTATCCGGATCGACGCCGAACTCGTCGGCGACGGCTTCGAGATCCGCGAGCGCGTCGGGATAGAGCTTCCGTCGATTCGCTTCGCATCGCTCGATACCCAGTTCCGTCAGCGCGTCGTCGAGCCCTCGGTCGAGCCAGGACAGATCAGCTGCTGAGTCAAGGAGGACACCATCCAGGTCGAAGCCGACGTGCATCGTCCGATAGTCTGACCGTCACGGCGAAAAGCGTCACGTTCCGCATCTCGGATTCCACGGCGAACCGTTACTCGAGGGTCTGATTCACGTACGTGCTGATCGCGGCTTTGAACTGGTCGCGGGTAAATCGATCGCGGCGAAGTGACGGCCGGTCATCCGTCGTGATCGCTGTATCGATACGGTCGACAGCTGCCGCCAGCGAGTCGAACAGTCGGTCCGGCCGCCCATCGAGGATATCCCGCTGTCCGCCGCCATCGGGTGCAAAGGCGATCATCCCAGCCGAGACGTACTCGGCGACGGACATGCCGAAGTGTTCGTCCGGTTTGAGATTCAATCCGTATCGGTGGGTTCGAAGCAGCGTTTCGAGTCGGTCGCGGGAGACGTCACGTTCGAGATCGACGTACGATCGCTGATCGACGGCCGCCGCCACGCGGTCGGCATACTGCCGATAGGAGCGTGGCGTCGATCCAACGACGTGGAGGTGGACATCGTGTCCACGGTCACGGAGACGGTCGATGAGGGATATAGCATCCAGAACCCGTTTGTCAGGCGCGATCCGTCCGACAACGACGATCCCCTGCTGGCGGTCGTCCCAGTCGAGACCCTCCTCGATCGGATCGACCGGAGGAGCCACGACAGCAGGGCGGACGCCATAGAGTTCCGCGACCACCTCAGCGGTCCACGCCGAGTTCGCGAGTAGCGTCGCCCGCTGCAGATCCGGTCGGTCGGGAGCAGCGATGCGGCTCCATAGCGGGTTCAACCGGCCGGGATCGCCGTCTTCGAGATCATAGAGGTGAAACTGTGGATAGTGGACGTACTGGACGGACGGCCCCGGGAACGAAAACTCGTTTGCCGTACTCACCGCCAGATCGAACGCGTCGGCGTGCTGGCGGAAGTACCGGGCCACGAGCACGCTCCGGACGGCTAGTTGCGGCCCGATCCACGGAGCGAGGCGCCCGAGCGTCTTCGCAATCGACCCATTGGCTGGTGGCGTCCGTACGGCAATCCCATCGACGTCTGCGTCGAAGCGATCCGCCAGTACAGCGAGATCGGTCTCACTGAGCGTGAACAGCGTGACCTCGTGGTCGCTCGATAGTGCCTCACAGGTCGCCAGACACACCGCATCCGCACCGCCCTGGAAATCGAGCGTGTTGTGGACCACGGCGACCTGCGCCATGAACGGCGTTCGGGCCGGAACAAAATATACTGTCGGCTCCCCGCTATCAGCGGTAGCCGAGTGCATCGAGACGTGACTGATCGTCGTCCGCTCCGTAGACGCGGCTCACGGGGAGCGGTTCCGGTGGCACTAACTCCGGAGAGTAGGTCGTTCGCCCGTTGCCCCTCGTCTCGGCCCACGGGACAGTCAACACTGCCGCCAGCGGGAGGTGCATGGGGTGGCCGTACAGCCCCCACTCGCCGAACAGATTACCGTGATCCGCGGTGATCGCAACCCGGCCCGTCACATTGTCCACCAGCGTTCCGACGGCTTCGAGGACGTGTCTGAGAGTGGCCTCGTAGGCGTCCCAGACCCGGTCGGTCGTGATCTCGCCGCGCCGGAGGGCGACCCAGGGGTTCGTCGGGTTGCTATGGTCGCTGTTGCGAACCATGCCGTCGTCTTCGGCAAGCGGGTCCGGGACGAACGGATGGTGGGGCTGCATGTAGTGGACGACCAGCCTGTCTGGGTCGCGTTCCCGGGCCATCGAAATCGCGCGATCAGTAACGGCCCGGGCGGGGACGGTTCCCAGGTCCTCGTCCCAGGCGTATTTCCAGACCTCGTCGAGGGCGGCGAAGGACTCGGCGTCGACGTAGCGGTCGGTCCAGGTGTTGCCCGTCACCATCACCGTCCGGGACGTCTCCGGGTGGCCCGGAAACGTGTTTTCGAGCCACTCCGAGGAAGAACTCCCGACCGATCGCATCGACTCGACGGTCCCGATCAGGTCGGTGTCGGGGGCGACCGACCGGAGGGCATCGGCTCGACAGGCGTCGAGCACGACCAGAACATCCCAATCGCGTTCAAAAACGTTCGTCCCGGTATCGAGCCGTTTGCCGATCGCCTGCAGCGCCCGGAGATAGGCGGTACCGAGCCGGCTCATTCCCGGTTCTGTCACGGTCGCCGTTCGTGCCAGTCGGACAAAACGGCATCGCCCCCGGCTGTAGGTTCCCGAGAATCCCCGTCCCGGTGTCCACGTCATTCCAAAGCAGCCTCGTCCCTGGCGTCCACGTGGTTCCCGGTCCATTTCGTCCCCGGTGCCCACGCGATTCTCGGGCTGCTTCGTCCCCGGTGCCCACGCGATTCTCGGGCTGTTTCGTCTCCGGCGGGACGCATTTGTACGTCCCGCCCGGGGTAGGCCCATGGACTGTCTGTTCGTGGGAGCCGGCGCGATCGCCGCCGAGTACGCGTCCGGCCTGGAGACGGCCTCGCTCTCGCTGGCCGGCGTCTGTGATCTCGACGGCGAGCGCGCGGCGACCCTCGCCACGGAGTACGACTGTCCGGCGTTCACCGATCTGGAAACTGCCCTGGCGGCCGTCGACGCCCCGCTGGTGGTGAACCTGACGAGTCACGCCGCCCACGCCGAAGTAACCCGGCGTGCACTCGCGGCGGGTCGACACGTCTACACCCAGAAACCGCTCGCACTCGACGCTACTATCGGCGAGGAACTGCTGGCGATGGCTCAGGATCGTGATCTCGCCCTCGGCGTGGCCCCGGAGAACCCCCGGGGACCGTCACAGCTCCGGGCGGCGCACGTTCTGGCGAGCGATCGGCCGGGGTCGGTGCAACTGGGCTATGCCCACGCCCACGTTGGCCGCGTGACCGACTGGCACGACCGGCCGGACTCGTTTCTGGAAATCGGGCCGCTGTACGACGGTGGCGTCTATCCGCTGACGCTGCTCGTCTCGTGGTTCGGTCCCGTCGAGACGGTCCGGGTCGCCGACGCACTCGATATCTGGCCGGCCCGTGAATCGAAACGGCCCTCCACAGCCAGCCACATCGAGGCGACGCTCGCTTTCGAGTCGGGACCCACTGTCCGGCTGACGGCCAGTTTCTATGCGCCCCACCGAAGTCGGGAGTTCTACGGCCTCGAACTTCACGGCGACGACGGGTCGTTGTACCTGAATGGAACCGGCGCGATGGAGACCGACATCGATCACGTCCAGTTCGGTCGCGTCGGCCACGAGTACACCGCGGTACCACCACAGTCGCCAACCTCGTCCATCGAGTACGCCAATGCGGTCCAACGACTCGCCGAGAGCGTCACTGACGGGGCGCCCGTATGGGCGAGTGCTCGGCGGGGTGCTCACGTCGTCGCCATCTGCAACGCCATCGAGGACGCCGCCGCGAACGGTGGGCCGATTGACGTCCCGTCCTACGGCGCCAAGGCCGATCCGCTACCCGAAACAAACGTTCGGCCGGAAACTGTCGATACGAGTTCGACTGGCCGAGACGCCATTCGACTGCCGGCGGTCGGCTTTGGCTGTTCGCGGTACCGTGACGGCGAGTACGTCGACCGACAGGAATCTATCGCGACGGCGCTTGACGCGGGCTATCGCTTCCTCGACAGCGCCGAACTGTACGGCAACGAACACCGGATCGGCGAGTTGCTGGCCGCCCCGGGGGCGCCGGACCGGGAGGCGGTCTTCATCCTCGGGAAGGTTTGGCGGACGAATCACCGTCGCAAGCACATGATCGCCGCCGCCGAGGGAAGTCTCACAGAACTAGGCATCGACGCTTTCGATAGCTACGCTCTCCACTGGCCCGACGCCTGGGCACACCGTGGATCGCTCGACCGGCTAGCCGAATTACCGATCGAGGAGCAAGAAGGGGTCACGTTCCCCGAAACTGCCGACGGAGAGATCGAGACGGCCGACATATCGCTCGAAACGGCCTGGAAGAACCTCGAAGCGGTGTACGACCGAGGGCTGTCCCGGACCATCGGGGTCTCGAACGTGACCCGATCGCAGCTGGAGACGATCCTCGATACCGGGCGTGTTCGGCCGGCGATCGTCCAGGTCGAGCGTCATCCCTACCAGCCGCGAACTGATCTCGTCTCGTTCTGTCACGAGCGCGGAATCAGAGTGATTGCTCACTCGCCGCTGTCCGCGCCGGGCTTGCTGGACGAGCCCGTCTTAGCCGAGATCGGAGGGAAGCGCGATCTCTCGCCGGCCGAGGTCGTCATCGCCTGGAATGTCACCCATAACGTCGTACCGATCCCATCGAGTACGACGCCGGCACACATCGTTTCGGACCTGGCCGCGAGCGCGCAACGACTTTCTCCCGGCGAGATTGATCGTATCGATTCGCTCTGCGACCCTGGATTCGAGCGGTAGACGGCCCCGACAGCGTAGGGAGTCCGACGGGAGTAGTGACTGTCGAACGGCCCCCAGAAGATGTTGCTGAAGGACCCGATCGAGCCGACGATGCGGTAAGTCAATCCGCCGACACCACGATTATGTACACGGTCACCGAGGTGTGCGATATGGCAACAACCGAAACGACGGGGCCGACGATCCGAACGGAATCGCTGGGTGGACTCCACTGGGTCGGGATCCTTGCGGCCCTCGTTAGCGCCGCGATCCATCTCCTGCTCGGGGTTCGGCTGCTCTCCTCTGGGATAGGAATAAGCTTCGTCCTGGCGGGATTGGGGTTCCTCGGAGCGATCGTTCTCGTCCTAATCGACTATCGCCGTCGGACGGTCTACGCTGTCGGGGTCCCGTTCGTTCTCGTCCAGATCATCCTGTGGTTCATGCTCAATTTCATCAACGGTCCAAAGACGTTCCCGACAGACATCGGGACGATCGGGGCGGTCGACAAGATCGCACAGCTTGTCCTTCTTGGCGTCCTCGTCGCGCTGTTGCGTTCCTGACGCGAGTCACAGGTTTAGGTTCCTCAAGGCCCAACTGTCGAGACGATTCCGGAATGAATGCGTCGAACGGACACCAGGTGACGCGCGCACTCGTTGTGACAGGCCCTCAGCGGTGCTTTTGTGGGACAGGACGTGTGAATGACTGAGCGAAGCCCCGAACAACCGATGTCTGTCGGGATGGCAGTGGTACTCGCGCTTTCGGGTGCGCTCGCACTCGCCGTCGTCCTCCGGGGCCTGTATCCCCCTCGCGAGCTCGATACCTGGATCTTCGACCCCGCAGCGGTTGCCGGAGTCTGTCTGGGCGGCCAGCTGTGGTACGCCAGTCATCGTCTCGTCCCGTCTCGGATGTCCAGGGAACCGCTTGCCCGGCTGTTTGGCCTGGCGAACTCATTGACCCTACTCCGGGGCGCGCTGTACGCAGTCGTGGCTGGATTCATCGTCGTCCCGCCCACGACGCGTCTCGCGTGGGTACCGGCGATGGCCTACGGAGTTGGGGTCGTTCTCGACAAACTCGACGGAACCGTCGCCCGCACGCTCGGCCAGGAGACCTCGCTGGGAGAACGACTCGACATGGCCGTAGACACGTTCGGCTTCGTCGCCGCGCCGCTAGTCGCTGTCCTGTGGGGGCGACTCCCGGTCTGGTACCTCTCGCTTTCGGCAGCCAGGTACGTCTATCGCGGCGGCCTTGCCTGGCGACAGCATCAGGATCGGCCAGTGTTCGATCCGCCTGACAGCAACCTCGGAAAGTACCTGGCCGGGATGCAGATGGTGTTTCTCACCGTGGCGCTGACACCGGCCGTCCCGGCCCCTCTCGTCCGGACTGGGGCCCCATTCGTCCTCGCCCCATCGCTCGGAGTATTCGTCCGTGATTTCTTGATCGTCACCGGCCGTCTCGGCCGGAAGCGCTGAAGCACGTCCAGGCAGCCTCCTTCGAGACGGACTCAGTCCGTCAAACATTGTGGTTGCCGCGCTACTGGAAGGGTACCCAATCCTCCGATGCCGAGCATCTATCGTCGTTCTGACTGGCAGCGCCAGCAGTGGGTGGCCCACAGGAAGAGTTCACAGCAGTCCGAACAATGATTATCGAGCCGCCCGTATGTGATCCAGTGTCGAGAGCAACCCGGGTTGGGCTGGTACAGATCGACGACTACGGACTCAGGACGGACAAACCCGAGCTACGGCGCAA
Source organism: Halorhabdus rudnickae (assembly GCF_900880625.1). Taxonomy (NCBI): domain Archaea; kingdom Methanobacteriati; phylum Methanobacteriota; class Halobacteria; order Halobacteriales; family Haloarculaceae; genus Halorhabdus; species Halorhabdus rudnickae. The sequence continues at coordinate 142,535 of NZ_CAAHFB010000004.1, read as the reverse complement.
AACGATTACCAAATCTCTGCAGGCGTTGCCGTTCGCTGACTTCGCCACCGTCGTCGGTGGCGACGACGTCATCGGAGACTATCCCGACCTTGGCGCGACGGTGTTCGACAACGCTATCGAACACGTCCGTCCCGAGACCAGGATCGAACTGCAGGCCGGAATCGGTCGCGGCCTGATCGCTCCCGCCGCCGGTACCAAGGCAAAGGACAACCTCGAACAGTGTCGGGCGACCGGCACACGGATCCAAGGCGCCGACCAGCTCTCGGCGGACGACTAATGGAGGGGGATTCGCTCTACTTCACTGGCCCGGAGACGATCAACCTTCGCGAGCGGTCGGTCGAGTACTCGGCCGAGGAGGTACTCATCGAAACGCGCGTCACGGCGATTAGTCCCGGAACGGAACTACTCATCTATCACGGCGATGCGCCCAGCGACCTCCCGGCCGACGAGACGCTTGACGCGCTGGATGGTGATCTCTCCTACCCGCTACGCTACGGCTACGCGGCAGTCGGGGACGTGATCGACACCGGTTCGGCCGTCGACGAGGCGTGGCTCGGTCGAACCGTCTTCGCGTTCAATCCCCACGAGACGGTGTTCAGCGCTGCGCCGTCGGCCCTCGTCCCGGTTCCCGACGGGACTGATCTCGAGGAGATGGTCATGTACCCGACGGTCGAGACGGCGACGACACTCGTCCTCGACGGAGCACCGCGGATCGGCGAACGGATAGTGGTTTTGGGCGCGGGTGTTATCGGCCTGTGTACGATCGGGTTGCTGGCGTCGTTCCCGCTGTCGGAACTGGTCGTCGTCGATCCACTGGCGGGGCGTCGGGAACGTGCCAGACAACTGGGTGCCGATACGGCGGTGGCACCGAAGGAGTTCGCGGAGACTCGCTGGAACGACGCGGCCGGGCCAGAAGGGGCCGATCTGATCTACGAATTATCGGGTTCGCCATCGGCTCTGGACGACGCCCTGGCTGTCGCTGGCTACGATAGCCGGATCATCGTCGGTTCCTGGTACGGGACGAAATCACTGACGCCCGATCTCGGCGGGGACTTCCACCGCGATCGCGTCTCGATCGAGTCCAGTCAGGTCAGCACGATCGCACCTGAACTCCGGGGTCGCTGGTCGTTCGATCGGCGCACTGAGACCACACTCGAAAATCTGCGGTCACTTCCGATTGACTCGCTCGTCACGCACCGGATCCCGTTCGAAGACGCACCTTCCGCGTACCGCCTCCTCGACGAGCAGTCCGAGAACGCACTCCAGATCCTGCTCACGTACCCATGACGGTACATAGCCGCCGAGACGCCAGCACCACCGACACAGAGATAGAACCATGACAACTGATACGTACGAACTGACAGTGACCCGCGAGTTCATCGCACAGCACTTTCTCACCGTTCCCGATCCAGGTCCGGAAGGAGTTCCCCACAGCCACCACTTCACCGTCGAGATTCGATTCGCCGGTCCCGAACTCGGTGAGTACGGGTATCTCGTAGACATCGACGACGTCGAGGCGATCCTCGAGGACCTCGAAGAACGTTATCGCGATACCCTGCTTAACGATCTCGACGAGTTCGATGGGCTGAACCCGAGTATCGAACACTTTGCCCGCCTGTTCGGCGACCGCGTCGCGGACGCGCTGACGGATCCAAATCCCGAACACCTCCGGATCCGTATGTGGGAAGACGACGTCTCCTGGGCGAGTCACTCGCGTCGTCTCGACGGATGAATCACACCGAGACCCGTTATCTGGAGGCCAAGCGGTCGCTGGACGAACGGGCCCGCTCGCCTCGCGTTCGCGATCGGTTACTCTCGGCACTCTCCGCCGAGCCACGGATCCTCGATGTCGGTTGTGGCACGGGAACAACAGTGCCACGGCTGCTCGAATGGGGGATCGATACCGGCACGTATCGTGGTGTCGACGGCGACGCCGGCGTCATCGAGTTCGCCCGTGACGTGCGGCCAGCCGAACTCCGGCGAGCCGGCTACAATGTCACAACCCACGACCGTGGCGGTACTGTCGAAGACCTTTCGGTCACCTACGAGACCGGGGACGCGCTCGCGACACTCGAACGCGCCGAGGATGTCGATTTGATCGTCGCTCAGGCGTTCGCCGATCTCGTTCCGATTTCCGAGTTGCTGGCCGGGATCGAATCGGCACTGGCTCCGGGCGGGCTCGCGTACCTCCCGATTACCTTCGACGGAGCCACGATATTCCAGCCCGACCATCCGGGAGACGACGCCGTCGAAACAGCTTATCACGAAGCGATCGACGCCGAACCCGGCCGGGACGTCCACGCCGGTCGTCACCTGATAGACGCATGCCGACGCGCGGACGGCGAGTTGCTCGCGATGGCCGCTTCCGACTGGATCCTCCGCCCCAGTAAGGGGATCTATCCCGCCGACGAAGCGTACTTCTTGGAGTGTATTCTCGGGTTCGTCGAGACAGCCCTGAGGGATGGAACAGTCGCCCAGGGTGAGGACTGGGTCGCGGCCCGTCGGAAGCAACTAGCTGCCAGAGAGCTAACCTACGTCGCCCACCAGTACGATCTCCTGTATCGGGCACCGATCCGGTAAATAGATCCCGTGCGAAAGTCCAAAGGCCCACTCCGTCGAATGCAGTCCGTGACCGATCGCTCACGACGGGCCTTCCGGATCGCATACGACGGCCGTCCCTTCCATGGCTTCCAGCGCCAGCCCGACGTGGCGACCGTCTCGAATGCGATTCTCGACGCCCTCCGGGATCTGGACGCCCTCGAAACCGACGACGTCCCACCGGGCTACGCTGCCGCCGGACGAACCGACGCCGGCGTCTCTGCACTCGCACAGACCGTCGCGTTCGACTGTCCCCACTGGCTGACCGCCGCAGCGCTCAACAGCGAGTTACCGGCCGACATCCGAGCCTGGGCGAGTGACGACGTTCCCGCCGCCTTCCACGCGACTCACGATGCCACTGCACGCGAGTACACCTATCACCTCCATGCCCCCGACTCCTCGTTGACACGGGCGCGCGACGCCCTCGGAGTCCTCGGTGGCAAGCATGACTTTCACAACTTCACGCCGGACGACACCGGTACCGTCCGCGATCTGTCCGGGAACGTGATGCGAAACGGTGAGTTCCTGGTCGTGCAATTCCGCGCAGACGGATTCCCTCGCCAGTTCGTCCGGCGGGCTGTGACCGTTATAGAAGCTGTCGCAACGGGAGCGGCCGGGCTCGACCGGATCGACCGCCTACTCGGTGAGGAGCCGGTCGAGGGGCCGGCGGGAATTGCGCCGGCCCCCCCAGAACCACTGGTTTTGACTGCTGTTGACTACCCGGATCTCTCTTTCGAGGGCGAGCACGCAGCACTCGCGAGTGCGAGAGAAATCTTCGAAACGAAGGCGATCGACCACCGGGCGAACGCCCGGGTTGCGTCGACGATCGCCGACGGGATCGACCAGGGAAAATGACGGGGCCGCTTATTCCATCGCGTCGGCGGTGACCAGCGTGTCGCCCTCCAGGTAGTGCTCGATGTGGTGGGCGTCGTCCTCGACTTCGACGATGTGCTCACGGATGATCTCCGCGGAGGTGGGGTCACCGAGGCTGTCGAACAACTCGACGTGTTCCCGGAGCGTTTCGATAATGTCACCGTATATCTCGAGGTCGTGCTCAAGGGACGTCCGGATGTCATAGACGTCCTCGTCTTCCGGTTCGACGGGAGCTTCGGCCTCTAGCGTCGCACCGCTGGCGTGGGGAACCCCGCCGAGAGCCTGGACGCGCTCGGCAAGTTCGTCGGCGAAATCCTCGGCATTACCGGCCGCATCGCCGAGGAACAGGTGCAGATCGCGGAACTCCGCACCCTCGACGTTCCAGTGGTGTTTCTTCAGCTGATGATAGAGGACGTACGTCGCCGCCAGGTCCGTGTTCAGCGCGTCGACGATCTCTTGGGCGCGCTCTGGGTCCATTCGCAGCCCTTCCGAGCCCTCGACTTCGCCTTCCGTCTTGAGTACGCGTTCGTGGGAACTCATACATAGTAATGTATACCGGGAGAGCACTTAAAGCTTTTCGAGCAGGAAACAATATTTCTTCTTCGAACAAGATTAGCTTCAATGACTACCGAGTATATTTTCCCATACTATCAAGTAGTATTAAATTTCGAATACGAACTGGTGTTCGTGTATCTGATTGGATGTGTTCGATTGATTCAAGAAATAGGGCAATTCCTCTATAATACTCCCTCCATATCGAGGTATTGAATACTAATCTTTTTCAATCAAGAGAACTGAAAGCACAGGATACACACGGTGACACACTGTGCCCGACATGCAAACAGCGAACCTGGACACGGATCTCAGTCTGTTCAAATACGACAACTTGTCACAGCTACCCCCAGCCTATCGAGATCTCGATGCCAAGACACGGAAGCAGCGGATCGAGACGGCCCTCGAGGATCTCGGCGACGATGTCGTCATCCTGGGCCACAACTATCAGCGCCGGGAGATCGTCGAACACGCCGACTTCATCGGTGACTCCTATCAGTTGAGCAAGGAGGCCGCCGAGTCCGACGCCGAATACGTGATTTTCGGTGGCGTGACGTTCATGGCCGAGTCGGCAGACATCATCACGGACGACGACCAGCAGGTCATCCTTCCGAGCATGGAAGCCTCGTGTCCGATGGCCGGGATGGCCGAGGCGCTACAGGTCGATTCGGCGTGGGAGAAACTCACGGCCGCCACCGACGAGGACGTCATCCCGATCTGTTATATGAACTCCTACGCCGACCTCAAGGCCTTCTGTGCCGAGCACGGTGGGCTGGTCTGTACCTCCTCGAACGCCGTCGACGCCTTCGAGTGGGCCTTCGAGCGTGGGGAGAAAGTCCTCTTTCTGCCCGACAAGCACCTCGGAACGAACACGGCCCACGACCTCGGCATGGAGGACGACATCCTCGTGTGGGATCCCTGGGCTGACGACACGGATCCGGCGGCAATCGAAGCCCACGACGTGATCCTCTGGGAAGGGTACTGCCAGGTCCACGAACGCTTCCGGGCCGAGCACGTCGAAGACGTGCGCAAGGAACACTCCGACGCGAACGTGATCGTCCATCCGGAGTGTCGCCGCGAAGTCGTCGAGGCTGCAGACCATGTCGGTTCGACAGCCGACATCACCCAGGCAGTCGAGAACGCAGATCCGGGCGAGACCTGGGCAATCGGGACCGAGATCCACCTCGCGAACCACCTCGACCGCTGGCACCCCGACGTCGAAGTCGTCCCACTGTGCGGTGACGCCTGCATGGACTGCAACGCGATGCGCCAGATCGACCCCAACTACCTGTTGTGGGTGCTCGAAGAGTTGGTCGAAGGACGCGAGCAGAACGTCATCAGCGTCGATCCCGCAACGGCGGATCGCGCGGGAACTGCTCTCGATCGCATGCTGGAGCTGTAACCATGACCGGACAGGAATCCACCGAAGTCCTGATCGTCGGTGGCGGCATCGCGGGGTGTGCAGCCGCACTCACAGCAGCACGCCAGAACGCGGACGTCACCCTCGCGACGAAAGCTCGCCGGCCCGAAGACGCCTCGACGTGGTGGGCACAGGGTGGGATCGCGATCGCCCGTGGCGACCCGGAACAGTTCAAACAGGACGTCATCGAGGCGTCCGCGGGGACTGCCGACCCTGCTGCCGTCGAGACCCTCGTCGAAAACGCAGACGAGGCCGTCCGGGACGTTCTCGTCGAGACGCTCGACGTGCCATTCGACACGGCAGACGGGAACGACGAGGACTTCGACTTCGGCCGCGAGGCCGCTCACGACGAGGAACGGATCCTGCACGTCGACGCCTCGACCGGATCCTACGTCCTCGAACGCTTCCTCGCGTTCGTCGACGACCACCCAAACATTCGCGTGCTCGACGACACGGCTGCCCTCGATCTCATCACCCACGAGGGACAGGTTCGCGGCGCCTACCTCGCATCCGAGGGGGATGTCTGGCCGGTCTTCGCCGGGGCGACCGTACTGGCGACCGGCGGCGTCGGGGACCTCTATCCCGACTCGACGAACCCCAGTGGCTCGACCGGTGACGGCATCGCGATGGCGGCACTGGCCGGCGCGGACGTCACGAACATGGAGTTCGTCCAGTTTCACCCGACGGTGTACGTCGACGAGGAAGGGACGCTGCTGATCAGCGAAGCTGTCCGCGGTGAGGGGGCCGTTCTCCGGAACGCGTACGGCGAGCGATTCATGCCCGCCTACGACGAGGACGCCGACCTCGCGCCCCGGGATGTGGTCGCACGAGCGGTCAAAAATGAACGCGAGATAAGTGGCGAGGTCTTCCTCGACGTCTCGGAAATCGACTTCGACGGTCGGTTCCCAGACCTTGTCGAACAGTGCGAGCAGCGCGGGATCGACTGGGAGTCGGGCATCCCCGTCACGCCTGCCCAGCACTTCCTGTGTGGCGGGATTGACGTCGACGACCGCGGGCGAACCTCACTCGATGGACTCTATGCCGTCGGTGAATGTGCCCACACCGGCGTCCACGGGGCCAATCGCCTGGCGAGTACGAGCCTGCTGGAGGGGCTGGTCTGGGGACTTCGGGCCGGCGAGGACGCAGTCGGCCGTAGTCCCCAGCCGATGGACGTACCCAACTTAGACGACCGCGATCCGGCACTGCCCGACTCCTTCGCCCGCGAGAAATTTACTCGCCTCCGGCGGGTGATGGACGAGTACGTCGGCATCGAGCGCGAGCCGGACGAGCTGAATCGCGCACTCGGTGTCCTGCGACGGCTCAAAGGCGAAGTCGACGCCTACGTCCGGACGCGCACCTCTCGATCGCTGTACGAACTCCGGAACGCGAGCGTGGTTGCGCTGCTGATCGCCCGCGCCGCGGCCGACAACGACGAGAGCATCGGGACGCACAATCTCGTGACCGAGACCGACCCGGCAGCTGTCGAGTCGCCATGATCACCGACGGTGATGTCGAACGCTGGCTTCGGGAGGACGTCGGCCACCACGACGTGACCAATCATCTGCCAGGGACAACCGACGGGCGACTGATCGCGAAGGAAAGCGGGGTCGTGGCCGGGACCGATGCCGCCGCGGCCGTCTTCGAGTACCTCGACTGTACGGTCGAGTTTACCGTCGACGACGGAACGAGCGTCGAGTCAGGCGACGCCCTGCTTTCGGTCGCTGGACCAACGCGTGACGTCCTCCGGGGCGAGCGACCGGCTGTCAACGTCGCCGCACACGCCTCCGGAATCGCCACGAAAACCCGAGAAGCGGTCCAGGCTGCGCGGGAAAACAGCGACGACGTGGCTATTGCTGGCACCCGCAAGACGACACCCGGACTCCGGGGTGTCGAGAAGCGCGCCGTCGTGGCGGGCGGGGGAGACACCCACCGACTCGACCTCTCGCACATGGCGATGGTCAAGGACAACCACATCGCCGAGATGGGACTAGAAGGCGCCGTCGAACACATCGACGAACGGACCTCTTTCGCGACGCAGATCGAGGTCGAAGTCGAGAAACCGGAAGACGCGCCCCGGGCCGCCGACGCCGGGGCCGACATCGTCCTGCTGGATAATATGTCGCCCACGGAGTGCGTGCGTGCGGTCGATTTGCTGGCGGAGGCGGGTCACGACAGCGTGCGTACAGAAGCCAGCGGCGGGATCACCACCGAGACAGTCCCAGCCTATGCCCGGACTGGCGTCGATGTCATTTCGATCGGATCACTCACCCACTCAGCCGACGCACTGGACCTGTCGTTTCGGACAGGTACGGCGGATTAACCGCCGAGCAAGCCGAGTTCGTCGGCGATCAGGTCGGCGAGTTGATCGGCGACGTCAGGATCAACCTCCGCAACCGACTCACCGTCGTGCATCCGCTCGTTGTGCGCCTCGAGTTGGTCAGCCAGGTCCGATAGCGGGATTTCCGCAGTCGTCTCACACTCCACACAGACGATCGGGACATCGGGCTCGTCGGCAGTCATACTCACTGTTTCGACGCCGACGACTAAAACGCCCCCGAATCCGCGGTTTGTGGTTATCAGCCGAGAACACAGTAAAAATTGCTTGTATCTATGACGAGTTATACAAAAGAGTGGTGATCGAACATAGCGCGTTTAGCCCGTGATTGTGCGGATCTTCCCCGATGCAGGCCGACCGACGACGGCGCGGCTCTTACCGTTGTCTCAAGCCCCAACGGGACGGAGACCCACCTTGCAGATATCATGGCGACCGACGAGTCACACGTCGACCCAAGAGCATTCCTCAAACACCTCCAGGCCTTCCGGTACCGGGAGGTGACCATGGCCCTGGCGACGCTGTCGGTGATCGCCGGCTCGATCGTCTTCTTCCCCGGCGTCAACGAGATGACCAGCGGCTTGCAGTCAGACGTCTCGACGGAAATCATGGTCGTCTTCGTCGGTGTCGCGATTCTCGCCGGGGCGATCAAGGGCATGATCGGCTTTGGCTACGCACTGATCGCGACACCGATCTTCGCGTCGGTGATCGACCCGACACTGGCGGTGGTCGTCCTGGCGATCCCGCCGTGGATGCTCAACATGTTTCAGGTCGGCGAGACCGACACCGGACTAGCGTTCGTCCGCGAGGAATGGCTCTTGCTCGCGCTGGCAATCTCTGGCGCTATCGTCGGTGTAGCAGTCCTCGACGCCGTCGAAACCGGTCCGCTGGTGCCGTTTCTGATCGGCGTGATCGTCTTCGGCTACGTTCTCTTCCAGCTCGGGCAGGGGTTCGTGACGGTCGAGAAAGCCCACCACCCGATCGCGATGAGCATCGCCGGTGCTCTTGAGGGGTTCCTGCTCGCGGTGGCGAATCTCGGTCCACTCCTGCCCGCCTACTTCCACACCTTCGAGCGCGACACGGAGCGGTACATCGGCGGCCTCTCGATGGTCCTGGGTGCGATCTTTACCGTCCGAATCGTCCAGATGGCGCTGTTCACCGACCTGATGACCCCTTATCGGCTGTGGCTGGGTTCGGTCATCGCCGTCGTCACCCTCGTGGGGCTGTTCGTCGGGACGTACCTCCGGCGACTGGAGATTGACGAACAGCGATTCAACTGGTTCGTGATAGCGCTGCTGTTCGTGATCTCGTTGAACATCTTCCGGCAGACGATCCCAGCGTTGTTCTTGTGAGTGAAATAATAGAAGATGCCCCCATCGTGTATCCCAGGTGTGTCGATGAAATATCAATTTGTGTCGACACTCGCCAGGCATCCCGATCCTGTGCGAGTAGTTCTTGCTCGAAGCGTTCGTGATCGTCTGCCGTATCGTGGTGGACATCTGGCCTAGACATATACATTCAAAGGCAGGACACGACCTGCCCCCACACCCATTCTGGGGGCGCTACAAACAGCTTCCTCCAGCCTGTTTGGGAACGTCCGTTCTAACAGCTGCTTACACTCTCCACGCCCCACGCCATCGTCCGGGTGACACTCCGATCTCGCTTGGCCTGTGGCCTGGCACCTCGGTCGTGGTGGCCGCGAACTGAACGTTGGGCGGGCACCTCTACCACAGATCGGTTGATTTTCCTGCTGCCTGGTGGCTGAATTGGGCTGTCCGACGTTGCTCACCGCTGAGTGTCGGCACTTCCTGCATTGTCAGGTCATCGATCCCAAGCCCGGCGAGAACGCTCTCGACGGCACATCGGTTCGACCTGCCGGGTCGCCACCCGAAGTGTGGATTCGGGCCAAGTAATACGGTATCGAAGACGGTCGCGGACGGCGTCGTCCCTTCGACTTGTAGGAGATGGCCGATCAGCTGGGCAGTCTCTTCGCAGGAGAGCATCTGGACAACGATCCCATCAGCAGTCACTGTCCCCGTTGTGGGTTCGAGCAAACCACCGATCGCTCGGACGAGCGAAGACTTTCCCGAACCGTTCGGTCCGAGCAGTTTCTGAACGACGTGGGGAACGACGCGTCCGACGAACCCGATGATGCCGACGTACGCGACTGGCGAGAGAACTGCGGTGCCGACCACACCGAGAACTGTGAGTCCACTCGTCGAAACTTCATAATATCCGTCGGATCTCACTTTGCTAGGTCGTCGATCCAGGTCAGCGCAGCCATGGCCTCCGGGAAGCCGAGCGTTGGGATCGCAAGCAATGCCACGTGCCGGAGCGTTTCGGGGTCGATATCCTCTTCGAGTCCGCGTCGCGCATGTGAGTGGACGGCGCCTTCGGACTGGGCACCCACCGCCAGGGCGAGTTTTACGAGCCGCTTCGTCTTGCCGTCGACCTCGCCCGCTTGTGAACACGCCTTACCGAGATCGGCATAGGCGTCCCAGATATCGGGATAGTCGTCGGCTAGTCCGCCGGCTGCTGCCGGTAAGTCGTCTGGAGAGTCGATTTTGTCCGCCATGGTGGCATTTCAGACGAGAGGAGGTTAACTGTTGGGTGCTGACTGCTTGAAAGACGCTCACTTGACCCGGACGCGTTCAAATCGGGTTTGACTCGACAAACGCTCCTGGAAACGCAGAGAGAAGTATGGGTATCTTGTCCATTTTGGTGCCATGTCAGTGCTGAACGTCAACGCGATACGAAAGAGGAGGCGGCAACATTACAGCACGACAGCGGCGGTCGCGTCCGCGATTTCAACGTAGAACGGCTCGCGCGTCTCTGCACGGACCGTCTCAAAAAACGTCTCGAACCACTGCCGAGGATGGTCGTCGAGGAATCGTTCCCGAGTTTCCGACGAGGCGACCACCGACAGATGGCCGGCGAATTCGATTTCGGTCGCGACGTGATCGGGGAGATCAGACCACTCAGGATCGAGCCCGAGGCCGTACTCGTCGTACCACTCGACAACCGCTCGCGTAGACGGGCCGAGAACGTTGCCGGCGTCGTCGCCACCATCGCGGTAGCTACTCTCGTAGGGCGGACATGGCGGGCCCTCAGGCCCGACGAACAGCCGGGTATGTTCGGTCCGTAACGTCGACAGATCGGTTGTCGTCGACTCGGAGACGACGCCCGCGAGCTTCCCCGACTCGATAGCCGCAAGGAGCCGTTCGGTCGGTTGCCGCCAGCACTGTGCCAGCACTGCGTAGCCCTCGGCAACCTCTGTCTCCCCGGCGGGAGCGGCGTCACTCATCGTTGCCACCGTCCGCTCGGACTGCGCCACCGTCCGCGGCCGCGGCGTCACCAGTTGATTCGCGTCGAGGTCCGCTTTCGACTGCTGATCCCGGGAATACCGGGAAGTACCGCAGGCCGAGGGTGAGGATCAAGGCGCCGAGTGCGATAAGCCCGATCGAAACCAGCAACTCGATCACCGTCGGCGTGTAGGTCCCGACCGTCGCCCAGACGTTCGATCCAATCCCACTGTACCCGGTCCCGGTCGTGACACCGGGCGCGGCTGCGATATTGAGATCGTTGTAGCCGGTGAAGATGAGGTTGACGCCCTCGAAGAGAATACCGAAAATCGCGAACACGCTAGCGGTGAATACTGCCCAGGTACGTGTCCGCAGAGCCGGGACGACCAGCAATGCCAGCGGGATCACTCCGCCGACGACGGTCCACAACCAGAACGACACCGTATTGCCCACGAGAAAGCCACTGGTGATTGCCCAGAAGTCAAAGTTCGCGGCCCAGGCGTGTGGCAGCCGTTCAGCACCGACGAGATAGACGATGTGGACTGCGACAAACACGCCGAGCACTTTCCCGAGTTCCGGGACCAGTTCCTTGGAGAGTTCAAACCGAGTGAACTGGGTGGCGAGTATCGCGACTACGAGCACCAGCGCTAGCCCTGAAACCAGTGCCTTCATGATGAACATGGGTGCGACCAGCGGGCTGAACCAGCTGCCGCGGCCGATCTGTAGCGCGAAGATCCAGCCGGTGACTGAGTGGAGCGCGACAGCCAGCGGGATTGCGATCGACGCAGCCCAGAACGAGAGTTTTCGATCCCGTTTCCGGCCAGCCTCCGTATCACGGACTCCGAAGGCGAACCGCGAGCCGCGGGCGGCCAGGTCACGCCGGGTCAACAGCCAGAAGTACACCGCACAGAACAGACCGTACAGCACCACGATCGCGAAGTCCCACACCATCGGCGACCGGAAGTCCGGCGAGAGAAAGAATCCGACTACGCGGCTGGGTCGGCCCAGATCCGGGAGGATCAGTAGGCCCGCGACTACGATGCAGGCAAAGCTGATCAGCACGCCAAGCGCTGCGATGGAGTCGTACCGGTTGGAGTGAAAGAACTTCGGCACGCTGGAAATGATTAGCCCGCCGGCCGAGAGTCCGACAAAGAAGACGAACAGCATGATGTACAGCCCCCAAGAGAAGACGTTGTCCATCCCCGTGACGATCAGCCCCTGGCTGAGCTGGTAGGCCCAGGCCACCAACCCGGCGAGGACGAGCACGCTTAAGCCGGCGATCCAGGCCTTGCCACGCGTCCCGAACTTACCAGGAGACGCGACTGGGTCGCTCATCGCTCCGCACCTCCGTCCGTCGCCGGAACGCCAGGGTCGGCGTTGCGACGTTTAGGCGGATCGTCGAGTTCGGACTCCATTTCGTTACCGAGGTGATTGCGGCCGGGAGACATCTCCCCACGGATGTAATAGGTACTCGGGTCGGTTTCCAGATCATCGAGCAGTTGCGTGGTTTCGTACTGCTTGACATACCGTGAAACGGCACTGTCAGGATCGTCTAAGTCCCCGAAGATTCGTGCGCTGGACGGGCAAGCAATCGTACACGCCGGGTCGAGTCCCTCGTCAAGTCGGTGGCTACAGAACGTACACTTCTCGACGACACCGCGTTCGCGCTGCTCGACGTTGCCGGTCCCGTCGGGCGCGGTCGTTTCGGGTTCGTCGTAGTTGAACACCCGAGCGTTGTACGGGCAAGCAGCCATACAGTATCGACAGCCCATGCACTTCTCGTAGTCTATCTCGACGATCCCGTCCTCGCGCTCGTACGTGGCGTTAACTGGACAGACCTTCACGCACGGGGCGTTCGAACAATGCTGGCAGGCCGTCGGCTGGTACTGCATTGACAGCGTTCCGTCGCCCCCGTCCACGGGATACTTTCCTGTCGGCGTGTCTATATTTTCGCCACCAGCAGTGAGGATCCGGTTCCAGGCCTGTCCCATACTGACGTTGTTCTCATCCTTACACGCCACTGCGCAAGAGTGACAACCGATACACCGCTCTTGGTCGATTACCATTCCGTAGTTGGTCATGCTGTATCACCGCCGTGTTGGAAGTCTCCGATCCAATCTGTCTCAGCCGGATCGTCGTACTTGCTCGTATCAAGGTCGTCCGGGGCTGGTTCAATCTCGACGCGAGTATCGTAGAACGCAAAGTTCTCGATTGTCTCGCTGACGTCGGTGTGGGTCAAGTCGTTATGGTGGCCGGCGATGTAGTGCTCTTCCCACCACCCCTGGTCGGTATTGACGTGGCCGGGGCGATAAGCGTCGTTGTACTTGGCCTTGACGACCATCTCGCCGCGGTCGTTGTAAACCCGGACGTACTCGCCGTCCTCAATCCCGCGGTCTCTGGCGTCCTGTGGGTTGATATCGATCCGTGGCTCCGGGTTGATCTCCCGCATCAAGGGGTTCTCGGCCCACTGTGAGTGGATCCGCCATTTCGAGTGTCCCTGCATGAACAACAGCGGGTATTCGTCGGCCAGTTCGTGATCGTCGGCCGTTCGATCCTCCAGAGGAACCGGGAGTTCGAGGGAGACTCCCTTCTCACTGGGCGCGTCCTCGTCGTAGATCTCGAGGCGACCGGTGGGGGTATTGAACTCGTCTTTGAAGATGACCTCGTCGGTTTCGAGGTGGATAGTCCCCTTCTCGCGGATCTCCTCGAAGGTGAACCGGTCTTCCGCCTCCAGGATCTTCCGGAGTAATGCTGTCCGATCGCGTTCGAAGTGCTCGCCGTATCCCAACCGGTCGGCCAGTTCCGCGATCATCCAGTGGTCCGATTTGGACTCCCACAGCGGATCGTGGACCGGTTCGCGGTACATCGCGTGAGGATGTTCGCCGGCCCCTGTGACGTCCTCGCGCTCGGTCCAGTGCGAGGCCGGAAGAACGATATCTGCATGCTGGACAGTGGGTGTGTGATGGATGTCGGCCACTGCGACGAGGTCCAGGTTCGACAGCGAGTCGATCCACTGCTGACGGTCAGGGAGTTGGTTAGCGACGAAGTTCGAGGACTGGGTGTACATCATCTTCAGCGGCGGGTCAGCGTCGCCCTGCAATGCCGAGAGGATTCCCTTCTGCTGGAGCGTTCTCGTCCCTGGACTTCCATCGACGGTTCCGTAATCGCTCTTGTATCCGGAACCGGCGAACCGGCCGCCAGTGACACAACCGCTGCGTCCGTAATCACCGGTGAGTGCCAGGAGAATCGCGTACGCCTGACCGAAGACATGGCCGTAGACGTACCGATCGACACCGAGCCCCGTCATGACGCCGCCAGGCCCGCGCGTTGCGAGCCAGCGGACTGCTTGTCGGACGTTATCGGCATCGACGCCGATGGTTTCCTCGATGTCCTCCGGCGCGTAGGCGGCGACGGATTCCTCAAGTTCCGTCAGTGCCGTCCGAACTTCGTAGCCGTCGATATCGAAAGTCCCTCGCAGCGCGTACTCGCCGTACGTCTCCGGTTCGAGTGCCACCGCTTGGCCGGCGTCCGCGTCGTAGGCGACCGGCGTTTCGTCGTCGCCTTCGGGGAGGACGTCCCCGGTCTTCAGAAGATTGCCGTTGTCGGTTCTGACGAGCGCCGGCGCGAGCGTCCGTTCTCTGAGGAACTCGGTGTCCTCCAGGTCCTCATCAAGCACGGTATGGATCATGCCCATCACGAGGTGAATGTCCTTACCAGGCTTGACAGGCAACCAAAGGTCGGACTTGGCTGTCGTCTGGTTGTACACTGGGTCGATCCCGACGATTTTCGTCCCGCCCTCGATAGCATCCAGCAGGAAACGCGCGTCTGGATTGAGGCGGCTTCTGAACACGTTACCGCCCCAAATCAGGATCGTATCGGCGTTCTTGATGTCAGTCCGCATGTTGGTGGGGGTATTGAAGTACCCTGCACCGGTGATCCGTCGGAAGCCGAGGCCGACGTTGATGTCGATCGACCAGGACATCATCGTCCCGCCAAAGAGGTTCGCCAGCCGGCTGTACACCGTGCCGTTGATACCGCTGCCGCCGGACCCGAGTTCGAAGTAGACACTCTCGGGGCTGTATTCGTTCCGGATACGGTCCATCTCATCGGCAACGTAATCGAGCGCTTCGGCCCACTCGATTCGCTCGAACTCGGCGTCTGGTCCCCGCCCCTGTGGATTCGGATTCTCGGGCGACCAGTCGCTTCGCTTCATCGGGTACTTCAGCCGGTTGGGGTTGTACGTCCGGTGGAGGTGGGTCTGTCCCAGCGTACAGGCCCGTCGAAACTCTTCCCGGTCGGGGATCGCGGGTTCGACTTTCCGGATCTGTCCGTCCCGAACATGGATGTCGAGCGGGCAGTGCCCCCGACAGTTCGGCGAACAGTAGCCATGGACGACCGTGTTCTCCTGTAAGAATCGCTCGACGTCGTTGACACCCGAATCGTCGCTCAACGACTGGAGCACGTTCGATCCGCCGACACCGAGGACCCCCGCGGCCGCCCCGGCACTGAGCAGGACGTTCCGGCGCGTGACGCCATCTTGCTCACTCATCGAACCCCTCCGGTTTCGTCGGTCGGTCGTCGACGCCGAACTCCTCAAGGACGACGTCGTGATACTTCTCGTGGAAATCTGCCTCGGACATCTCTCCGATACTGACCCGGACTGCGTCCCGACCCATCTGTTTCCCCAACTCCGTACTGTGGGTGCTTTCCGCAAGGATCTCCTCGGCCGACTGTTCCCAATCCTCGTCGTCTAGCCGACGCGCCATCCCGTCGTGTGTGTCGGTAGTATCAGTCACTTCGAGCCACCGTGGCTCTATCTACACGCTCCCACCCCAACCCGTTAGCCGGACACAATTGTGCTCTTTATATACTAACGCCCTAGGCTCCGTCGCTGAACAGGTCCTGCATGACTTTTGCCTCCGCTGAGGACAGTCGTTTCGAGAGGGCCGACTTCGAGATACCAATCTCGTCGGCTAACTCCTCGAATTCGACTGTCCGCGGTCGATCGTAGTAGCCGGCGATGATCGCCCAGTCGATCGTCTCACGCTCGATGTCGGTCAGGTTCTCGAGGTCGACAAGTTCCGATCGACGTTCATCGGACCCCCCTTTGACCAGTTGCTTGAGGTGGACGCTCCCCGCGCTCTCTCTGAGGTCCATAACGACGTCCCGTAACGTCTCTCTGTCGGGGGGGTTCGTTCTAACGACTACCGACCGTCCGCTAATCGCCTGGAGAGAAGGATTACAGCCGTGGGATGCGACGATGCGACAGACGCACTCCCCGTGGGTCGTCGTCCGTCGGTAGTGGACTGTGGCGTCTTCGGTGCTGGCACACGTGGTGACGTGACAGGTATTATCGATCAAGTGATGATCGATGGGCGAAGTATCATCACCAGCGCCCGCCGCGGGACAGATACAGTCGGCCCCTTCGACGACCAGTACGGCAGTTAGTGGGCGTCGGGAATCGAATCCCGGTCTCTCGTCTTCGTCGACTGTATCGACCCCAGGACTCGATTGGTGATTCATACGTGTTAGTTCGTGCCGAATCCTCCTGTATTTATTGGCGAGTCTTTCAGATTGGTAGCGGTAGGTGCCCGATTGTAGGGCATTTACCGGCAGGATTTGAGGGCCGAAGTGACATTCGTTTACAACCTTGAGACGCGATGAACCTCGCCTTCGATTGTACAAGCCGAGCCCATTCCCCAGTTAAACGAGGAAAAGAATCCGCGAATGAGTCGAAATCGGCTCGCCCCGACGATTCCGATGGAATTGGCATCGACAACTGCCTGTGCATTATTGTAAGAATATCTATATTTCCAACCGTCGGTCGAGACAATCACGGTATTACCCGTCTGAGAGTTATCAGGATAGGTCACATTCCTACCACGATACGTACCGTCGATTGATCGAGTTGCTGTATCTGCAATATGACGTGTGAGGGGATTTTGGAATACTTCTTTGTTATTACTATTCCAGTTCCCGGCCACCCCGAAATCATCCGTATGCTTGAACTTACGTTGTAATTGCCGTTCCAGGATATCCACACGGCAGATCCTATCAAGAGCGTCTTCAATGCTATCTAATGAGATACTTGTATTTCCTATGTCACTCACCTACGAGTCCCGAAGGTCATCATCCGCAAGCAACTCCCGGAACTGCGACCGTTTGACCGAGTCCATATCGGCGTACTTCCGTGTCGCTTCGACGAAGTCGTCCGTCTCGATTTCGTCACAGTCTAAGAGCTTCTGCAGGGAGGCATCGGCCACCTTATTGAGCAAGTGTACCCTGTCATCGCCCGTCTCTTCGACCAAGTCTCATGCCTGGCGACTGGCCGCGCCATCAAGGTCGTCGATCTTCCGGACGGCCCGGTCCAGCTGATCGAACGAATCGATATCCGAGATCAGCGCTTCTGCATTGTCAACCGAGTAATCGACATCCTCGCTTTCCTTAGCGAGGACCGTCCCCAATTCTGTGACATCGTCCTCACTGATCGTCAGCGATGCGCTGTCGATGTCGTCCAGCACTTCCTCGAAGGGCCGACACGGGCTATTGCAGACCGAACCGCGGCAGAGGAGCTGAATTCCCTCGTCGTCACTCCGTCTGATGATCCCCTTCGAAATCGACAGTTCGTCGCCGCTCATTCCATCGAACCGGCGCAACAGCGACCCGAGTTGCTTGGTATCGATCTCGCCCCGTTCCCAAGCGCGCAGGATCACCCGCTCGGTTTTGATCTGCTCGGAGAGTTCCAACAGCGCCGCGCGACTATCCACATCGAGTTGTTCGAGGGCTCGTTGCCCGGTCTTGCCGGTCGCCCGCACGACGCGTGTGGCTTTCGACGCGGATTTGTAGACGATCCCGTTGTCAGAGACCCACCGCAACGTGTCCGCATCCATCTCGCGCAACTGCTTGGTCGTCCGATGGCGGACGGGCTGAGACACCTCACTCAAGCGGTTGGCTATCTGGCCCGTGTCGATATCCACGTCGGGGGCTTTCTTCGTGACTCGACCCACGAGCGCCATCGTCTTCGTCGAGACGCTTGCCTTCAGCCCCGTTTTCGCGGCCTTCAGCGCCCGCATCGCACGTCCGATGCGCGTGCTCGACGAGGAAAGGCGACCGACGATGGCACTTGATCCCTTGTCTCCGATAACCATCGAGATGCCCGAGCCAGTCGCGTATCCCAGATACCAGCTATTCCGGAACGTCGCGTACTCGTGGTCGTCCTCGAGAAACGGGTTACGTGTTTGCTGTTTCTGTGTGACCTGCTCGGCCATCATGCTCGGGATCTTCCCCACCACTCCGGGATTGTCCGTCACGTATCCGGCCATTGCTGCCATCTGATTCGCGGAATCTACGGGATGGCGGACGAGAGTGACGAGGTCGACGACTCGAAGCGCGATCGGATTCGATTTCGACGATCTCCGAGGCGCTCATGTTACCGACGCAATCGCCCGGGCGAACTGTTCAGCCTGCTCGATGACTTAACGAGATCTGCGAAGAACGCCCGGCGTGTCTCGGAATTCAGCTTCCGATCGAGTCGTCGAAGGCTGCCTCTGATAATTCAAAGAATCGGAATTCTCGGTAGAACGCACAACTGGCTAGCTCGGAGACGGTATCGATTCGACAAAACGAACGAACCGCAGGGTAGCAAAGCCAGAGTTGTAACAATATCTCGTCCACTTCAGCTCGTGAAGCCGGACTCCCAGCATTAGGAGGATACTGGTACACATCCGGGTATGGAGTTCGTCACAACCGAGACGGTCTCCGGAGAAGAGATCGACGAACGGCGGTTCAACTGGTTCGTCATCGCGCTCCTGTTCGTGATCTCGCTGAACATCTTCCGGCAGACTATCCCGGCGCTGTTCCTCTGATTTTGTGGGGTCAGTCTGGCTCATTACGGCCCTGATCGGCTGGCTGACTGTATTTCTCCGGATCGTACCGGAACAGTAATGCGAATACCAGGATGGCGAAACTCGCCAAAAACGATAGCCATGCCCAATCGGGTGGCGCGTCTTCGAGAGAAAGAAAGATCGCGGCAAACAATAAGTAAAAACTTAGCGTCAGCGCCATTTTCCGGAAATCGGCCTTCCAGTTCCACATCTTATAAAAAGAGACTATCCACTGGCTGTTCTATCTCCAATGATGCTGTTTCTCCACCACAGCTATCACCGCCAAATTTCGATGTTACTTCCATAGTCAGTATATCTGGGAAGGCATCGCATGAATCATCGTCCTCGTCAGTCTGGGACTCATCATCCAACCAAGCTTCACCAATACTTTCTATATCTACTACTTTATTTTTGGCTTCCGGATCAACCGGATCGATACTGCTCGGGTACGTATACTTGTGAGCCACTGTTTCGTTGTAATCAGCGGTGATTTCCCTTCGAATGTATGGTGTGTCGTAAGACGCGGAGATACTTCCGCCGGCACCATCCGCGCCTGCAGAAACGCTCATCGACCAATCTAAACTTCCTTGCTTCGGCTCTGTTGGCCCCCAATCAGTGATCTCAAGATCACCGTAGTCGTTCTGAGACCAGTCTTGAACTACTCTGGTTTCCATATTCGGAGCATCGAATGCATCGTCTAATTTCTTCCCGGGCCACTGTTTGACTTGAGGGATACAAGCATAATTAGTTTCTCCGGTACGATTGTCATTTTCGACCTTATACATTTCAACATAAAGATCGGTCAATCCAAAGTCAAGCGTCGCTCCAGCAACTGTGGTGGAAGCCCGCTTATCTGTGCTGATCGTCCCAATACGAGTCCAAGATGGTTCTGGCATGATCACACACCCCCTTCGTGTTTTCGACGGAATTTATCGAGATCACGATGGGCCCATTTTACCCGGTCTTCTACACCGATGGATTTTGCTTTCTCAGGTATCTTCTTCTGCAACGCCTTCCGCTGCTGGGATGAAACACTCTTCTTATTTTGCTCTTTGTCTACGGGATCATTTATACATTTTATAACTTCAATCGGAGCCCCGTTTTCGACTGCGATTCCGTATCCAACCAATTTGCCGTCGGTCGGTACCGGATTACCCGATACGGCAATCTCCGATACGGAACTCGTATTTGATGAGAGTTTTTTCCGTATTGTCTCCCGTACGCGTTGGATTTGGTTTTCCTGAATCGGCTTGTCGGCTGTTCCCTTAACGATTTGTGGGTTCAGGGCCCCGGATTTTGCTTTTGCGCCCCCCATAAGGACACCGAAACCCGTGATTGCGGTACCACAGCTTTTCAACATTGTTCTTCTGTTGAACTGCATCATGTTTCGAGCCACAAAGAAGGATTATATTGCTGCTTAATAATAGTTCTGAATTACATTTCTATATTTGATTATAAAAATATATTTCTGCGCCGACTAACCATGAAGGTAAAGTATATATAAGCGACATTTACTCCGTCATCTTAGTTCTTCAATTCCAGAAATTTGAGATCTAGTTTTTTGTAGGGTGATCGAAAATATCTGATATGGAGTTCGTCACGACCGAAACAGTCCCAGGAGAAGAGATCGACGAAGCGCTCGGTATCGCCCGCGGAAACACGGTCAAGGCCCGCAACGTCGGGCGTGACATCACCCAAAGTATCCGCAATATCACTGGCGGGGAGTTGAAAGCCTACTCCGAGTTGTTGACCGACGCTCGCGACGAGGCCATGCAGCGGATGGCCGACGACGCCCGCTCGATGGGAGCCGACGCAGTCGTCAACGTTCGCCTAGAGAGTTCCGAGATCGCCAACGGCGGCTCGGAGGTCATCGCCTACGGGACCGCGGTTACGTTCGAGTGAGGGTCACAGCGCCAGCTACTTCGGATGGTCGAACGAACGGATCCGGGAAGCGTCGGTGTCGTCGCGGGCCGCGTCGTCGGCGTCCTGACGACGATACTGACCGTCGCCGTACTGGTGACCCACCAGGAGTCGTTTTACCAGGTGGTACGATGGGTAGTCGCCGGATTCGGGAGTGATGTCGACGTCCCAGTGTGGGTACTGTTCTGGGCGAACATCGGTGCGGTCGCAATAGCTCGCTACAGCGTCTGTTACGTCGCCGGGTCGCTGTTTGGCGTGCTTTACGACTGGCTCGACCGCCCTGGGGTCGAGTTCGTCGCGGCCATTGCGCTCGTGACCGGCATTATAGACGGATTCTATGGCGGTTTCAGTGCGGGCAGCCTCGCCGTCGGTGTGGCGTACGTCTTCTCGTGGCTAGTGTACGTGCCCGTGTTTGCGTGGCTGCTGGAAGATGACGACGCAGCCGAGAACGGGCCGATCCGACTGGAGTGAACGACGACGGGAACCGACGGCAGCTGCGAAATCAGTCCCGGAGGCGCCGGATGCGTTCCTCGGTCGGCGGGTGCGTCGAGAAGATTTTCGACAGCAAACTCCGTTCTTCACCCTGGATACAGAGGGCACTGGCCTGCTCGTCGATTCGGGAGCTGCTGTGATCGGCCGAGCTGATCTTCTCGAGGGCGCGCGCAAGCGGTTCACCACCCGTGATCTGGGCGGCATCACTGTCGGCGACGTACTCGCGGTACCGCGAGATAGCCATCACGAAGATCGAGACGATGAACTGGACGATGTTCCCGACGACCATCGCCATGATGAAGTCGCCGAAGTCGTTGTCACCTGCAAACAGCACGGAGAACTGGGCGACGATACCGACGATCGAGGCGATGCCCTGGCCGATCACCATCATCACCACGTCGCGATTGCGGATATGGGCCAGTTCGTGTGCGAGGACACCCTCCAATTCTTCGTGCTCGAGCATGTGGATGAGTTCCGCCGAAACGACCACGACGCCGGCTTTCTTTCGACCGACGGCGAAGGCGTTGGGCACGCCCATCTCGGCGACCATCACGCGGGGTTTGTCGATACCCATCCGGTCGCTCATCCGCTCGATCGAACGGTGGATATCCCGGAATCGAGGGTCGTCTTCCGGCATGTCCTGTGCACCGACACTCCGGAGGGCCGCCCACTTACCGATCTTGTATTGGACGCCGACGAAGAGAACGCTGCCCAGCAGGATCAACGCGAGCACCGTCGTGCCACCGCCGAAGGCGGCGTAGGCGAACAGTGCCACTACCGCGTAGAATCCGAACAGGATGGACCCGACGACGGCCATCCTGAACTTCAAGCCTGGATGTCTCATATCATCCATCGGTAGCCCGTGAACGCTCATAAACTTCCTGGCATCGACAGACTGGGTCCGGTTGTCGAGTGCGGCATCTACGTGCTGGTCGGCCTCGCGGCGCTGTAGACGGTCTATCTCGCGACCCGGATCGCCGGCGTCGATGTGCCAAAGCCGGACCTCGAAACGACCGAAGGCGGCCCACCGGAGCAAGTGCGGCCGCGACGGTGGCTTTCGTACAGGCGAGTGAAAAAACGAAGCAGATTTTCCGGGTCAGTTATTCGAGTAGGGACTCGCCGGTCATCTCCGCCGGTTCGTCGACGGCGAGCAGTTCCAGTAGCGTCGGTGCGATATCACATAGCGACCCACCCGAGCGAACCGTCCGGCCGCCGTCGTCACCGTCGCTGGTGAGATAGACGATCGGGACATCGTTGAGCGTGTGGGCAGTATGGGGATCCTCGACCGTGCCGAGGTCATCGGCGTTACCGTGGTCGGCAGTGATGAGGACGTCAGCACCGGCCGCCTGGACCGAATCGACGAGCCGACCGAGCTGTTCGTCGACGGCTTCGACGGCGGCGATCGCGGCATCGAAGTCACCAGTGTGACCGACCATGTCGGGGTTGGCGTAGTTCAGGACCATCAGGTCCGGGTCGTCGCTCTCGATGTACTGGATGGCGGTGTCAGTCACGCCCTCCGCGCTCATCTCTGGCTGTTCGTCGTAGGTGGGCACGTCCGGACTCTCGACGATCTCGCGGAGTTCACCGTCGAATTTGACCTCGCGGCCGCCGTTGAGGAAGTACGTCACGTGAGGGTACTTCTCGGACTCGGCGAGGCGCAACTGCGTCCCGCCCGCTTCGGAGACGACCTCGCCCAACGTGTTCGCCGGCCGGTTGGGCGGATAGGCTACCGGGAGGTCAAACGTCTCGTCGTATTGGGTCATCGTGACGTAGTGGGTCTCGGGCGGCGCGGTGTCGAACTCCCAGTCCGGATCGATCGAGTTGAGCATCCGAGTGAGCTGACGAGCCCGATCCGACCGGAAATTGAAGAAGATCACGGCGTCACCGTCTTCGAGGGCCGCGCCGCCCTCGACCAGCGTCGGTTCGATGAACTCGTCGGTGGTATCCCGGTCGTAGGATTCCTCTGTGGCCGTTACGGGATCGGGTGCCGAGAACTCGGCCTCGCGATCGACGATGGCGTCGTAGGCTTTCTTCGTTCGCTCCCAGTTCTGGTCGCGGTCCATGGCGTGATAGCGGCCCGTCACAGTCGCGACATCGCCAGTGCCGTTCTCGTCGATAACACCTTGCAGTTCCCGGAGGTAGTCCGCGCCGCCGGTCGGCGACGTGTCCCGGCCGTCCATGAAGGCGTGCGTGACCGCTTCGACGCCGTTGTCGGCAGCCATCTCGATGAGCGCGTGGAGGTGGGTCTGCCGGGAGTGGACCCCGCCGTCGCTAACTAGGCCCATGAAGTGGACCCGCCCGTCGTTGTCGTTGGCGTACTCCATCGCCGCCAGCAGGTTCTCGTTCTCGAAGAACGAGCCGTCCTCGATGTCGTCAGTGATCCGGGTGGTGTCCTGTTTGACGACGCGACCGGCACCGATGTTGAGATGGCCGACCTCGCTGTTGCCCATCTGACCCTCCGGGAGGCCGACACGGCGGCCCGAGACATCCAGTCGACTGTGTCCGCCAGCGTCCCAGTAAGCGTCGAAGTTCGGCGTATCCGCGGCCTTTACCGCATCGCGGGCGCCTTCGTCGTCGTTGAGACCCCAGCCGTCGAGGATGATAAGTCCTGCATCCATACCCGGACGTTCCAGTCCGAGGGTAATACCTTTTGATATTTAGCGGTAAATCCCGCCACATTCGGCCGCTCGTCTATCAGTTTCGCCATTATAGTTCAGGATATAAATTCGGACGAGAGACCTACCCGCGCGGTTCCCGCGGGTCGGCGGGGAAATCACGACACTCGGTCTGTCCGGAAGACCGGGAGGGGATCAGATCGGCTACCGCCATGACTGGTCACGTCGGAATTACCCGATCGGCGACCGCTCGCTCCGCGCCCCGGCTCCATCGACGAGTGGGCGCGCCTAGACGACCTACTCGGAGACATTGAACTGCCGACGACAGCCGATAAGGGGTCCGGTGAGCGATTCGTGCCGGGTCGCCACGCCGTCGCGTGGGTTGACCCCGTAGTTTTTGTTTCCGGCCGCAAAGAGAGAGAGAGGATGACGCTCGATCCGGTACACGTCGAGGGGATCGCGCGACTGGCTGGCCGACTCGAGGGACGCGTCGAGAACGCCGAGCATCGCGATCTCGCCGAGACCGTCTGGGCGGAGTTCCTCGATCCCCTGTATCGTGACGACGAAGTGGTCCTCGAACCGCTCGACGAGCAGTACCGGCGGGCGGCGCCGCTTCCCGAGATCGCCCTCGAAGAGCGACCCTTCGACACCCAACACGGCCTGGACTCGGGAACCATCAACCCCACGACGTTCAAGAACGGCCTCGTCCTGGACGTCGCGCAGGCGGCAATGGCGGCCGTCCCGTCAGACCTGGATCTCCACCGCAGTCGGACGGTCGTCGTCGGCGCACACACCAACGACTCGACTATCGACCTCGGCGACGACGAGTGGCGCCGGAACGACGACGGGTACACCCACGAACGCCTGTTCGAGGTGCCGCGGGTTGACCGCTACGCCCAGACAGTCGTCCACGCCCTGGCGCTGTATCTCGCCGAAAGCCACCACGCGCTCGAGCGTGCCGAAGACGTGGCCGACCTCCTGATCCTCGACGGGCCGATCTACCCGACCGGGTTGCTCAACTGGGCCGACCGACACCCCGAGCTGGCGAACTTGCTGGAGACCGACGAGCGCCCCCTCGACGTCGTCGAGAACTACGTCCGCCTGGTCGAACGGTTCGTCGACCGCGACGTGCCGATCGTCGGGTTTGTCAAGAACAGCGAGGCGAACGGATTGACACGGGCGTTGCGCGAGCGAACGGCTGCGCCCTGGGCGAACGACAACGCCCTCTTCGAACACGTCCTCTCCCGACGAGAGGGTGGAGAGATCCGAACCGACACGATCACGTACACCAACTGGTTCCGGTCGCGGGTCGGGACAGATCGCGTGCTCTCGGCGGCCGGCGATGCCCTCGGGATCGAACGATCGCTCGATCCAGAAGCCTACGAAGTAACGTTCTTCGCACTGTACGATCCCCGGACCGAGTTGGTCTACCGGGTCGAAGCGCCCTACGCCGTGACGAGCGATCCCGACCGGCGGGAGCACTTGACCAAACAGATCGTCGCCGACGTGGCCACAGAGCGCGGCCCTCCGGTCGCTGTCGCCAAGGCCGACGAACTCGCCCGGATCGGCGCCGCGGGCAAAGAACAACTGCGCGATCGTATCGGCCGGGAGTTCGACAGCGACCCGCAACGCTCCTATGACGATCACCGGTGGGGTACCGGCCGTGATTCGGTCGATACCTCGGGGAGGGAGTGAGACAACGGGGCCAGCGCGATCGGTCTCGGCGACGTCTCTCGCCTTCGGGAGTCGCCAGCCACGATCAGGTGGCTGAACCGCACGCGAACCGAGAGCCGATTGGTAGGCCTGTCGACCGATCGTGGAGAAATATTAATTATATTCCAGCATATACAATGAAGTATGGCGAAAGAATGGCGATGTACGTCATGTGGAAAAGTACAGATCAGGACCGTGATCGGCCACGTCCGATCGGGGCCGCCAGAGGAGTGTGGCGACTGTGGGAACGACGAGTTCGAGGAGACGACGCTCGGTGCCACTCACACCGTCCTCGATTCGGTCCTCTCGTAACCGGTCTCCCAGGGAGAGTCTCGGCCGAGAAAACCGCGTGACTGGACGTATAGCGCCGCACCATCATATAATATAGATTATGATATATTTATGAAGAAAGGTTCAATAGTCAGCAAATAATACCATTAAATATGGCGAAAGAGTGGCGGTGCACCCAATGCGGCAAAGTACAGACCCGTTCGCTCGTGAGCCACGTCAGAGAGGGGCCGCCCGAAGCGTGTGAAGCCTGCGGCAACGACGAGTTCGAGGTGACAGTGCTCGGGTCGGCACACTCGGCACTGGACTCGGTCATCCCCTGAGACAGCGACGAACCCAGCAAACGATCGCGAGCGCATTGACGATTGATCAGCGATGGCTGTGAAGGGAATTCTCGAAGGTCGTCTCAAAGATGTCGACCCCGTCGAGCCTTCGGCCCACAGCGATTGCTACTGCTCAATGTGATCGGAAACTCACGGGACACGAGAGCAGGACCGAGGTGTGACGAAGTGATCGGTAAGCTGTCAGTCACTCACCGAATAATATATCTACATAGATCATGGTAGTCCCACATAGCGGTCAGGGAAGCTCATTTTGATCCGGATAGTCCAATAGCGGACCGTACACCTATTATAAACCCCTTTAGTCAGATCACCCAGTGCTTCTATCGATGACGCGAGATTCGACGCGTCCAGACGGGGCATCACGGCGGAAATTCATCCTCTCGGCCGGCGCGCTCGGGGTCGGTGCGCTGGCGGGCTGTAGCGGTGGGAATAATACGACTGAGAGCCAGCCAGAAGCCGACGACGGCGAGAGTGGAGGCAAACAAAACACCTCGACACCGACGGAATCAGGTGACTCGATGGACACGAGCGTCCTGACGGGCGACGGCTCCTCGACGGTGTTCCCAATCACGAACACTGGTTCGAGTTACTGGAACTCAAACCCCGAACCCGGCGACGAGGACTACTGGCCCGCAGAGTGGGCGTCCGAGACCTACGACACGGACATGCGGCTCGCGGACTTCTTCGCCCAGGATTATGGCTACGAAGAGACTGGCGAGCGCTCGGTCCCGCCGTTCCGCGTCTCGATCGCGCTGTCGCACTCCGGGACCGGCATCGAAGGTGCCATGGAAGGGCGCGTCGACATCGGCGATGCGTCGGCGTCCGCAGAAGCCGAACTCGCTGGCTCGAACCCCGGCGAGGAGACGCTCAATAACTTCGTCAATCACGTCGTCGGCGTCGACGGCCAGCCCATCGTGGCCAGTCGAGAGATCGTGGACGCTGGCGTCTCCCAGATCACACTCGACGAACTCAAGGGCATCTACCGCCAGGAGATCACCAACTGGAGCGAACTGGGTGGCCCGGATCGTGAAATCCTCGCCCTGGGTCGCGCCGAGGGATCGGGCACCGACACCTCCTTCCGGAGCAACGTCTACGGTGACCCCGAGGCTCCAATCAGTCCCGACCAGCGCTTCGGCCAGAACCAACAGCTTCAGCAGGCAGTCTCTCAGGCGGACAACGCCATCGCCTACATCGCCCTGGCGTTCGTCGAACCCGACGGGGCGACGCCGCCGATCGGCCTCGAGATCGACGGGACCCTCTATGAGTACGGCAATAACCTGGGCGCCCAGGAGTACCCCCTATCGCGAGATCTGCACGCCTACACCTGGAAAGACACCTCCCGAAAGGAGGCGGCCTTCATCAACTTCCTCCTGAGTGACTTCGGACAAGAGGTCTTCGTGAAGGGTAACAACTACTTTGCGCTCCCCGATGACCGCCTCGAAAACCAACGTGAGATGGTCGCCGCTTCGAATTACGAGTAGGCTCCGCGGTCGAAGTTACAATTTCGGTAGCCCTGTATGTTTCAACAGCCATTCGCCACAGTTTCGACACGTATCGATCGTACTGTCGCTCGTGTGCGTGACTATCGGGCACGAACAGCCGACGGTGCGATCGCCATGCACGCTGTCGGCATCGTTTCGACCGTTCTTTCGTTTGCGCTGTTTTTCGGTGGCTCGGACCTGACGATCGTTCCGTTTCTGGTGTTTCTCGGCACAGTCGCGTTCGGCTGGCGCCGCTACCAGGCGGAACTCGCAAAGGGACTGACGCTGCTGACGACAGTCGCAACGGTCGCCATTCTCGTATTGATCATCGGGTTCCTGCTGATCGACGCGTTCCCCGCCTTTCGCCACATGGGACTGGACCTGTTGCTCAGAACCGAGGATCCGTTCTGGCAAGCACCAACTCCGGATGGGATCTACGCGTTGACGCCGATGATGGTCGGGACGGCACTGACGACACTCATCGCCATGGCGATCGCAGCTCCCTTCGGCATCGCGGGCGCGGTGTTCATCAGCGAGATCGCGCCGCCGCGAATCCGGGAGATCGTCAAGCCGGGGATCGAACTGATGGCCGGCAT
The DNA here is from genome assembly GCF_900880625.1 of Halorhabdus rudnickae. Lineage (NCBI taxonomy): Archaea > Methanobacteriati > Methanobacteriota > Halobacteria > Halobacteriales > Haloarculaceae > Halorhabdus > Halorhabdus rudnickae. Next base: position 114,126 of record NZ_CAAHFB010000004.1, on the reverse strand, counting down.
CCCGTCGATTACATACGGCTTCGTCGGCCTCACCATTGTCAACGCGTACTTTTACGATCAGTTTCGCACGCCGACGATCGGCGATTACTTCACGGCCGGCCTGATGATCGGCCTGATGGCGTTGCCGACGGTCGTCACCATCGCCGAAGACGCGCTCAACGCGGTGCCCGACTCGATGAAAGACGGCTCGATGGCGATGGGCTCGACAAAGTGGCAGACGACAAAAAGCGTCACCGTCCCGGCGGCCCTCTCTGGCGTCTCATCGGGCGTCCTGCTTGGTATCGGTCGCGCCATGGGCGAAACCATGGCCGCGACAGTCATGCTCAGCCACACCAAGGGCATTCCGGGACCGCCATTCGATGTCTTCTCCCGATGGGGCGAGACGCTAACGACCGTCATTGCCTCTGAGGGTGCCCACGCCAGAGGCATGCATCTCAGCGTCCTGTTCGCAGGTGGTGTCATCCTCTTTGGGATGGTGATGGCGCTGAGTGTCGCCTCCCAGTACGTCGAGTGGCGGATGCAACGGAAACTCGGAGGGAGACAATGAGCAACGTCGAGCGAACGACCCTCGTCGCCGGAGAGCGGACAATCAGCGGATCACTCGGCGCCAGCCTCATCGCGATCGCCTTCCTGGCGTTCGTCAGTTCCTGGGCAACGATCCTCCAGTGGCTTGAGGAAACGGGGACCTACCTCGGGGTCGCACTGTTCGACCTACTCGGAGGGTTCTTGCTCGTGATCGCCCTGGGACTCGCGATCGCCGGCCTCGCCTCGCGCTTTGGATACCTAACGTCGACGCCCTCGAGGAGTGCCGGCGTCCCGGTCGCCGTTGTGTTCGGCCTGATGTGGGCAGTCGTCGGGGGTCTCGCCGGTACGGCCTACGTCGGCGGTGCCGTCTGGATGATCGGCGCGCTCGTCGGAGCCATCCTCGGTGCCGGAACGGCACTGTTCCTGCGTGAAGACGTCGGCTCGACACTGCCTGCGGCCACGCTGGTCGGGCTGATGGGCTACGTCGTCTTGGCGGGAGAGATCACCGTCGGCTGGACCTGGGAGCCGACCTGGCTCTCCGCGGAGTTCCCGGGCAGCGAAATCGTTCCGGTCCTCGTCATCTTCGCCTCGCTGTTGGCCTTCTGGAGTGGCGCGAAAGCCAAGGAAGGGTTCGGCGCACAGGGTCGCCAGGCCGGGGTGTTCTACCTCATCGGGATGTCGATTCTCAGCATGCTCGGGGTCCTCGCGCTGTTGATTCTGTTCATCACCTGGAACGGCCTGGACGTCATGTTGACCGGTGCCAGTCTGCTCGGTGGTGAACTCGTCGTCCCCCTGCTCGGCGTGGGGCTGCCGTTTCCCGAGTTGCCGTTCGTGACGAACGTGACTGGCGGCCTCTTCGTCGAAATTCCGGGCGTGCTCCCAGCAGCCATGGGGACCCTGTGGCTGGTGTTCGGCGCCATGCTCTTTGCCGTGCCACTCGGTGTCGGCGCGGCGATCTTCCTCACGGAGTACGCCGAACAGGGCCGCATGACCCAGATCGTCGAGGTCGCGACCAACGGACTCTGGAGTACGCCGAGCATCGTCTTCGGGCTGTTCGGCATGACGTTCCTCGTCCCGCGGATCAGCGGTGGGAACTCGATCATCGTCGGCCAGCTCGTGTTGGGCTTCATGCTGCTTCCGCTCGTGTTGATCACCAGCCGTGAATCGATCCTGGCGGTCCCCGACGAGTATCGGGACGCGAGTGCGGCACTGGGTGTCACCCGGTGGGAGACGATCAAGAGCGTGGTCGTCCCGGCGTCGATGCCGGGCGTCATCACCGGCGTGATCATCGGTGTCGGCCGGATCGCCGGCGAGACGGCACCGCTGTTGCTCGTCTTCGGTGGGTCACCGTTCCCGGACTCGACGCCGAACGTGCTGGGTTCGTTCGAGTTCTCGCTGTCGCCCCCATTCGTCACGAACCAGGCGCTGCTCGAACCCGCGAGTGCCCTGCCCTACCAGCTGTATTCGTCGATCACGGCCGGAGTGTTCCCCAAGGAGATTTTCACTGACACCGAGTTCGGCTGGGGGACGGCCCTGGTCTTGTTGTTGATCGTCATCGGACTGTACGCAATCGGTATCGGGAGCCGGCTCTACTTCCGGAGGAAACTGAACTATGAGTGATGCACAACTCGACCGGACGGACGGACAGCGCGCCGCGAGTACGCCGACGACGACCGGCGAAACCAACGAACAGCTCGAAGAAGCCTGGACGAACTACGAGTCCGACCGGGAGACGAAACTCGCGGTCGAGGACTTGGACGTCTACTACGGCGACGAGCAGGCCCTCCGCGGGATCTCGATGGACATCCCCGAGCAGAGCGTCACGGCCCTGATCGGTCCCTCTGGGTGTGGCAAGTCGACGTTCCTGCGCTCGCTCAATCGCATGAACGACCGCATCTCCAGCGCCAGCATCGAAGGGTCGGTCGAACTCGACGGCCAGGAGATCTACCAGGAGGGAATCAACCTCGTCGAGTTGCGCAAGCGCGTCGGGATGGTGTTCCAGCACCCGAACCCCTTCCCGAAGTCGATTCGGGACAACATCGCCTACGGACCGCGCAAACACGGCGACATCACTCGCGGGACGCTCGCCCGGTTGCTCGGTCGCGACGAGAAGGAAGCCGAGGACGAACTCGTCGAACACTCGCTGAAGCAAGCGGCGTTGTGGGACGAGGTAAAGGACCGGCTGGACGACAACGCACTTGGGCTGTCCGGCGGCCAGCAACAGCGGCTGTGCATCGGGCGGTGTCTCGCCGTCGATCCGGAAGTCATCCTGATGGACGAGCCAGCGAGCGCGCTGGACCCGATCGCCACCTCGAAAATCGAAGACCTCATCGAAGAACTTGCCGAGTCCTACACCGTCGTCATCGTCACCCACAATATGCAGCAGGCGGCCCGAATCTCGGATCAGACGGCCGTCTTCCTCACCGGTGGCGAACTCGTCGAGTACGACGACACCGAGAAGATCTTCGAGAACCCCGAGAGCCAGCGCGTCGAGGATTACGTCACCGGTAAGTTCGGGTAATCTCATGGCGCGAGAGGCGTACCGCGAGGCGCTTGACGCGCTCCGGTCTGCGGTTCTGGAGATGGGGAGGCTCGTACTCGAACGTCTCGATAGCGCGTTGCATGCCATCGAAACTGACGACGACGATCTCGCCCAGGGGGTCATCGACGGCGACGAGGACGTCAACCAGCAGTACCTCGACATCGAGGCCCAGTGCATCGACCTCTTCGCGCTGGAACAGCCTGTCGCGGGCGATCTTCGATTCGTCGCGGCCACGTTCAAGATCATCACCGACCTCGAACGCGTCGGCGACCTGGCGGCAAACCTCGGGCGATACACGTTATCGAGTACCCGAACGGACGTCCCCGACATCGACGCCGCTGGGATCGGTCAAGAAGCAACCGGGGCGTTCGAAGCGGCGTTGGCGGCCTACGACGAGCGAGATCCCGACGCCTGCCGGGAAGTCGCCGAGCGGGACGACGAACTCGACGCGCTCTGTCAGCGAGCCAGCGAGCGGGTCGTCAGAGACCTCCTCGAACGCGAGCCCCGGCCTGACGCCTGGGCGCTGGAGGTACTCCTCGACGATGTAGCGAGTGCGCTGTTGACGATTCGTGACATCGAACGGATCGGAGATCACGCCGTCAATATCGCCGCTCGAACACTGTACGCCGTCGACGGCGATCCGGAGTTGATCTACTGATGGAAACACGCAAGGTCCAGAAAGTCGGTGGCTCGACGTTCACTGTCTCGGTACCCAAAGAGTGGGCCAAACGACAGGGTCTGGAGACGAGTGAGACGGTCCGGCTGTACACTCATCGCGACGGGTCGCTGATCGTCCGGGGCAGTCAGACTGACGGCGCGAGTCTGGGCGCAGTCTCAGTGCCCGTCACGGGGTCCAGCGTCGACGCCGTCGAGCGATCCATACAGGGGGCTTATGAGGCCGGCTTCGAGCGGCTCTCGCTGCTCGCCGAGGACACCTTTTCCGACGAGCAACGCCGGGCCGCCCGGACGACCGCCCGACGACTCGTCGGGACAGAAGTCCTCGATGGCGATGCGAACGAGATCGTCGTCCGGGCGATGCTCGACGCCTCGGCGGTCTCTATTCGCCAATCGCTCGACCAGACTGTCTCGATCGTCTCGACGATGCAAGACACGGTCCGTGAGAAGTTGACCGACGACGTCGAGACGGCCGGGCAGGTCGGCGACCGAATGACGGACGTCACCCGACTGGTGGCGCTGGTCCGTCGCCACTACAACCGGTCGCTGGTATCCTTCGAAGAACTCGACGCACTCGGCATCGATCGGGTCTCACTGTCCCAGTACGACCGTGCGGCGATGCGGATCGAAGAGATCGCGTCGGCGACAGTTCGCCTGGGCAAAGCCGCTGATAGCGCCTCCCTCGACGCGGCCGATAGACAGGCGATCGCCGATCGGTTGACCGCCCTCCGGACGGCCTTCGAGGGGGCGACGAGACTCGTCGTCGAAGCGGCCAAGAGATCCTCAGCCAGCGTCGACCCCTCGCCGTTCGAGGCCCGAGGCCACCTCACTGTTGAATCCATCCACGGCGATGGCCTCGATCCGTCGCTTGCCCGGCTGTTCGATCAGTTACGACAGATCGACCAGGCCGTGCGAGCAATCGAACGGATCGGACTCCAATCCGCTGTTCGTTCCGGCCAGCCAGGCCACCGGAAGGCCGAAAACGGCCAAAACGACGACTGATCGCTATATACGACTCTTATATACGCATTTTACAGTCGGTCTCGACCATCGAACAGAGCAAACGTATGGGGCGCGACGACACAGGACACAACCGGCTCGACGAGCGCCTCATCGAACGGTGCGAGGACGTTCCAGCCGAGCCCGGCCCAGGCGCGTACGTCGTGATCGACACGATGCACTTCTCGAATACGGTCATCGAGTTGCTCGCCAGGAGCGCGATGCACGTCCACGTCCCCGACGAACGCGGCGAGGAATTCGACTACCAGGCGTCCCGTCCCGAGATGCTCATCGGCGGTGGCCGCACCGCGAGCTACGAGCCCGAGGACGGCTACGACTTCTTCAATTCGCCGAGTTACGTCCAAAACATCGATGTCGAGGGCCGGCCGGTGAGCATGACCTCGACCAACGGCGGTCGGACTGTCACGACACTTCGAGAGCGCGGTGGCGACGACGTCGACGTGTACATCGGCGCGCCGCTGAACGCACGAGCGGTTGGCACCCATCTCCGGGGCCGTGACCGCCCGGTCCGTCTCGTAAGTGCGGGCTACAAAGGGGACGTCGCCGTCGAAGATCACGTCGGCGCGGCCCTCGTCAGCCGATACCTCGACGGTATTCCGCCAGCCGAGACGACGATCGAGTTGTTCTGAGACCTGCTGGAGACGACGAAAGGCCCCGATTACGTCGAGAAGAACGCGATCCATCGGCTGGACGTTCGGGAGTACACGATGAACGTCAACGGCCGGCAGATTATCCCCAGACTGTCCGACGATGTGTTCGTCCGGACACCCGATCGTCAGCAGTCACCCGCCACTGAGCGCGGCCTGGCGAACTGAGTCTCGAAATCGTACTGAATCTGGCGAGAAGCGAGACACGAGCAATTGTCGACGTCTGAAGACTCACCGCTCACTCTGTTGGGCAACAACCGTCCGAGAAACCCCGTCTATGTCTACAGCTTATAGCGAGAAGCACTTAAAGGAATCCGGGCAGGCGCGAGGCAATGCCGACCAGTTCGTTACGACGAGTCAGCGCAGTCGGCTGGCGGATCGATCGTGGTAGCGGCCGCGAGTACCGCCTCGTGGGCCTGCCCGTTGGAGGCGACGAGTCCGCGGGCGTCGTGGCGCCAGGGGTCACCTGCAAGATCAGTCACCGTCCCGCCGGCTTGATCGACCAGATACGCACCGGCGACGGTGTCCCAGGGGTTCGTCTCGACGTTTGTGATGACGCCTTCGATCGAACCGGCGGCCAGGAGTGCAAGAGCAACATGGACTGACTTCAGCCGGAGCAGATCACCGAAGCGGGTGACGATGGCCTCGGTCGCGCGGGCGTACTCGTCGCGGCGATCCGGCGGCCACCAGATCGTCGGGACGACGGTGAAGCGGTCGGTGTCTGCCGTCTCGTTGACGCCGACCGGCCGACCGTTTCGCGTGACGCCGCCCGGGCCCCCGACGTAGCTGTCGCCAAGTGCGGGGAGCGCCGTCGCCGCCGCGACGGGATCGCCGTCACGGACCGCGGCGACGCTGGTCGCCCACTGGCGCATCCCCCGGACGTAGTTGTTGGTTCCGTCGATCGGATCGGCGATCCAGGCGGGCCCCCGCTTGGGCACCGTCTCGATCGCGTCGGCTTCCTCGCCGACGAACGGCTCCTGGGGAAAGCGTTCACCGATGACTGTCGCGATCCGGGCCTGCGCTTCACGATCGGCCCGCGTCACGAAATCGGTCTTGCCCGTTTTAGTTTCGACATCGAGATCTCGTCGGAAGGCGGCCATGGCGACGCTTCCGCCTGCTCTGGCGGCCTCGCGGGCGACGGCGACCCGGTCAGACCGCGGGATTGAACTCCCGCGTCGGGTGCCGCTATCCGTCGTCGCGTCGTCGGGACCGCCCGAGCGCTCGCTCACAATCGCTCACCCCTGGGTTCGTCGTACTCAGTACGGTGGCGGAGACATCGACTCGTCCGGCCGGTATCGTCAACCGTGTGCGCGGCCGGCGACTCCCGATCACAGAGGGATCCGAACTCCGCGTCGAGGAGTCTGAGTGCCTCACCCGGGGACTGGCCGGCAGTCTCGGTCGCCCGATCGACCACCTCTCGGGCCGGCGGCGATAGCTCGACGTCCGCGAACAGTTCGGTCACGATGGCGTCGACCGAGCGGCCGCCAGTGTCGATTCGAAGCTGTCGTTTGAGACGTTCGGAAAGGCCCGCCTCAGCCCGGTTGCGCTCGCGGAGCACGTCACGGAACGTCTCGATGGCGTCGAACGCGTCAGCGGAGAGGTCGTCGTGTTCAGCGGGGGGAATCTTCGCCGGACAGCGTGTCGCAAAGGGACAACCCTCGGGTGGGTACCGGGGATTCGGCGGCGTCCCGCGGAGCGTGATCCGATCGAGGTCGTCGGGGGCCGGACTCGAGGACCCGGGGATCGCCGACAGGAGCGACCGAGTGTACGGATTGGCCGGTGCTTCGAAGACCTGCTGGGTCCGGCCGACCTCGAGGACGTTTCCGAGGTACATGACTGCGACCCGATCGGCGATATGACGGACCAGCGAGAGATCGTGGGCGATAAAGAGCGACGTCAGCCCGAGATCGGCCTGGAGCTCTTCGAGCAGGTTGATGACCCGTGCCTGGACGGAGACGTCGAGCGCCGAGACGGGTTCATCGAGGATCAGGAACTCGGGTTCGAGGGCGAGCGCACGGGCGATCGCGACGCGCTGGCGCTGGCCGCCCGAGAACTGGTGGGGATACCGGTAGAAGTGCTCCTCCTGGAGGCCGACCTGCTCGAGCAGCGTGAAGACTCGCTCCTCGCGCTCGGCGGCGGTCTGCCAGTCGTGGGCTTCGAGCGGTTCGGCGACGATCTCGCCGACTGTCAGGCGGTCGTTGAGGCTCTCCTGGGGGTCTTGGAAAACCACGCCAACGCGGCGCTGCCACGCCCGGAGGTCGGCTCCCGAGAGTTCGGTCACGTCGGTCCCGTCGACGGTGACGGAGCCGGCGGTCGCCGACTCCAACCCGACGAGCGTCCGACCGAGCGTCGTCTTTCCACACCCGCTCTCGCCTACCAGCCCGAGCGTCTCGCCACGCTGGATCGAAAGCGAGACACTGTCGACGGCCCGGACTGGTGGATCACCACCGAACAGCGATCCGTCCGTGTAGTGGGTCTCGAGGTTGCGAACGTCGAGGAAGGTGTCACGTTCGTCGTCCGTCGATGCGGCCATCGAGCCGTCATCGGGGACTGAGGCCGTCATTCGCCATCACCTCCACCGTGCTCGCCGTCGCCGTCGGCAAAAATACACGCCGCAGCGTGATCGACTGCGGTCGACACTTCGACGGTAGCAGGCGGGGCGTCCCTGCAGGCGTCGACGGCCATCGGGCAGCGCGGCGCGAATCGGCACGCGTCAGCGGGGCCGTTCGGTGTCGGCACCTCGCCCTCGATCGTCGGCAGGCGCTGGTCGGGCGGCGTTCGCCCCGGAATACTTTTGAGAAGTGCTTCGGTGTAGGGGTGTTCGGGATCGGCAAAGAGCCGGTCGGTCGGCGCGCGCTCGACGATCTCACCGGCGTAGATCACGTTCACCCTGTCGGCCGTCTCCTCGATGACGCCCATGTCGTGGGTGATAAAGAGGACCGCGAGGTCCTCCGTGGCCTGGAGATCGGCCAGCAGGCCGAGAATCTGGGCCTGGATGGTCACGTCCAGAGCAGTCGTGGGTTCGTCACAGACCAGCAGGTCAGGATCACACGCCAGCGCGATCGCGATGACTGCGCGCTGGGCCATCCCCCCGGAGAACTGATGGGGGTACTCCTCGAGCCGGCGGGGGGCGTCCGGAATCCCGACGGCTTCTAAGAGTTCGATCGCGCGCTCGGTCGCGGCGTCGCCAGTCAGCCCCTGATGAATGGAGAGGGCCTCCCAAAGTTGATTGCCGACGGTGTAGACCGGATTGAGCGCGTTCGAGGGGTCCTGGAAGACGATCGCGATGTCGCCGCGGTGATCGTCCCAGCCGGTCTCGACCAGATCGTCGTCCTTGAAGAAAATCTGTCCGCCCTCGATGGCACCCGGTTCGTCGACGAGTCCGAGAATCGAGCGTGCCGTGACAGATTTCCCCGATCCCGATTCGCCGACGAGACCGACCGTTTCGCCGGGGTGAACGTCGAAGGAAATCCCGTCGACGGCGTGGATCGTCTCCCGTTCGGTGTGAAAAACCGTCCGGAGATCGGAGACCGACAACAACGGCTCCCCGTTTCGGGATCCGGTTCGGGTGTCAGTCTCGGCCTGCTCGGGGGCGTCGGCGCGACTCATGCGCCACCACCCCGGCCGGCCGCCGCCCCGGTCGCGCTGTCGGACTGGGGATCGATCGCGTCCCGGACGCCGTCACCGAGCGCGTTGAATCCCGTGACGACGAGCGTGATGAGCAGCCCCGGAATCAGCGAGATGTGCCAAGAGCCGGTGGTGACGTAGTCCTGGCCGAGTTGGATCGCTCTGCCCCACTCGGGAGTCGGGGGCGCGACGCCGAGGCCGAGATACGAGAGCCCGGCGATGGCGATGATCGCCCCGCCCAGCGTCATCGAGCCATAGATCAGGACGTACCCGGTGACGTATGGCAGCATGTGCTTGCGCATGATGGTCCGGGGCCGTTGGCCGAAGCTCCGGGCGGCGTCGATCCAGGTACGCTCGGAGACCTGGAGGGCCGGACCCCGGATCGACCGCCACATGTACGTCCACCCAGTGAAGGCAAAGAGAAGCGCGAGCACGAACCCACCGCTGTAGACCTCGCCGATCCACGTATCAGCCAGGACAGTCGTGAGCATAATCAACAGCAGCAGTTGTGGCATCGCCATCACCCCGTCCGACACCAGGACGGTCCCGAGATCGACCCGACCCTTGTAGTAGGCGGCGATCAGGGCCAGCGAGACGGCAAGCAGGGCGCTTAGGCCGACCGAGAGCAGCCCGATCACCAGCGAGATACGCGACCCGACCGTGATGAAAGTGAACAGGTCACGGCCGTTTGGCATCGTGCCGAAGGGATGGAATCGCCCGTAGTCGTCGTAGGTCATCGGCATCACCCGCGAACTGTCGCCGATCGACTGGGAGTTGCGGTTGGCTTCGCCGACGATAGTCGACTCGACGGAACCGGTCTCGGCGTTCCAGTAGTCGATCTCGTAGGAGTAGGAGTTGCGCATGTTCTGCTCGACGGTCGTGGGGCCGAGTGTCGGTGCGAACACCGCCATCACGACGAACATGAAGACGACGAGCGCGCCGAACAGCCCCCACTTGTGTGACCGAAATCGGTCGATCACGTCGTCGCGGGGCGTCCAGTCGGCGACCCTGATCGTCCGACGGTAGTATCGGTAGCCGAACGCGGCCCAGGCGAGCCACGCGAACGCGTAGGCGTAGACGAGCGCCGTCCGGATCGCCCAGGAGATGCCCGGCGACAGCCCGAGGAACGTCCCGACCCAGCGCTCCCCGTTCCAGTGACCGGCGTTTGGGACGACATCCCGAGAGAGCAGGGTCGGGATCGCGGTCGTCCGTTGCTGGGCCGCGTCGAACAGCGCCGCCGCACTCGAGAGCACGGACTCCTCGGCGCTTGCCGTCGGGAGCGCCCCGACGAAGTCGGCGAGCAGGCCAGTCAGGAAGTTCGCGACCGCACCAACTTCCAGCGCCAAGAGGATGACACCAACGAGCAGCCACGCCGACAGCGTCGCGTCGATCTCAAGTGTCCCGAACAGTCGCCGGTCTTCGAACGGAGTGACGTCTGACACGTCAGCTCCCCTCCAGGCCGACGCGGGGGTCGATAATCGTATACAGTACGTCCTGAATGAGGTTGATGCCAACAGTCATGAGTATGAAGACGTACATCAGCGTGCCGACCAGCGGGAGGTCGCCTTGGATGGCCGCCTGGTAGAACAGGTAGCCGATGCCGTTGATCCCGAAGACGGTCTCGACGAGGACTGACCCGCCGATGAGCAGGAAGGCCTCGCTGGTGATGATCGGGATCAACGGAACCAGTGCGTTGCGAAAGATGTGCTTCCAGACGAGGACGCGATCGGAGACGCCTTTGGCCTTTGCGAAGTCGACGTATTCCTCGTTGCGGACTTCAAGCATCGCCGTCCGGCCGATCCGCATCTCGTTGCCCATCGAGGCCGACCCGAGTACCAGTGCCGCCGGCAGGACCTTCTTGGTCGCCGCCAGGAACCCGTCGACTGTCCCGAGCCGGGACATGTCTGGACTCCCCGAGATCGAATCGATCGGGACGAACAGCGACTCCCACTGGAAGTCGATCCCAAGAACCGTCGGCGAGATGCTCAGGACGGCGAGCAGCATGATCGCCAGCCAGAAGTTCGGCATCGCGCGCCAGACGATCCCGCCGAACGAAGCGAGATAATCCGACAGGGAGTTCGAGTGCAACCCGGCGTAGAACCCGAGTGGCACGCCGATCGCCACGGCGATCAGCACCGACCAGAGGCCGAGCCACAGTGTCCGGGGCAGGAAGTCGAGGATCAACGCGTTGACGTTCGATCCCTCGTAGAGCAGCCACGTCTGGCCCAGATCGAACGTGAGGAGGTTCGTCAGCCAGTCGACGTAGTGCTGGAGTGGCGGTTGGTTCAAGCCGAGTTGGGTCTGGGCCGCCTCGTAGGCGGCGGGGTTTCGCATCTGTCCTTCGCTGAGCAACCGGCTGGCCGGATCGATCGGCCCCATGAAGATGGCGAACCAGGTGACCGTCGTCCCGAGCCAGACGACCGGGACGGCCATCGCGAGGCGCTTGGTGAGATAACCCAGTCTACTCACTGCCGCTCACCTCGCCAGGGCCTCCCCAGAAAACGATCGCTCTCAATCGAGACGGATGTCGAATACATATATTTGGCAGTGGGGGTCTGGAGTGGTGAGTCCCTTTCAGCGCGACAGTTGGGTGTCGTCGAAGGCCTGGTTCTCCATGACGCCGTACATCTCGACGTCGACATCGTCGTGCCAGAACCGTTGACTCATGGGGTGCAAGAACGGGAGTTCCTGGACGGACGCCCAGTTCATCTCCTCGACGGTCTGGAAGGCCTCGTTGTGATCCGCGCGGGTCGTGCCATCGGCGGCGTAGTTCGAGTCCCAGGCCTCGCGTGCCGTCTCCCGGTATTCCTCGGTCACATAGCTTCCCTCGGCACCCCACCGCGTGAACTGGCCCGAGGGATTCTGGCCGTGAAGGAACCGCAGGAAGTTCTGCGGGCCGGGGTACTCCATGCCATCTCCGAGCCCGAACACTTCCATGTCGCCGGAGATCGCGCGACTGATGATCGACCCGAACTCTGCCTCCTCGATACTCATGTCGATGTACGCCGACCGGAGCTTCGACTGGAGAGTCGTGAACACCTGCTGGTAGCCGCTGTTGCCCGTGATCGTCGTCGCCGTGATCTCATAGCGGTTGTCCTCGCCGTAACCCGCTTCTTCCATTACCGCGCGGGCTTCCTCGAGTTGGGTCTCGCCGTAGCCGTAGGGGTAGCCGTCGGCGGCGAAGTCGGTGTTCGATTCGTAGCCGTTCTCGGCGTGGCGGTCGTAAGCGTCCTCGCCGGCCTGGCCGTTCTCGAAGGTGGGATAGGCGGCTGGCGGGACGATGTGATAGGCCGGCTTTCCCATCCCTTTATAGACGTTCTCGGCGATGTCATGCTGGTTCATCGCGTGCGCGAACGCGCGCCTGGCTGCGAGGGGAACCTCCAGGGTGTTGAAGACGATATATTCCGTCGTGAGTGCCGGAATCTCGCCGTAGTTGACCGTCGTCCCGTCGTCGAGCGTGTAGGAACCGAGCGATCGGTTCCCCTCTTCACTATCGATCGATACGCTTGAGGGATTGAACGACGCTGTGGGGACGCTCTCGAGGATGTCGGCGTTCCCGTTCTGGAATCGCTGGAGGCGCGTATTCCCACTCGAGACGACGGTGAATGTGATCGCGTCGAGGTCGGGTTCGCCGTCGTAATAGTCCTCGAACGCCGAGAGAGTGATCTGACTGCCCTTCTGCCAATTGTCGACCTGGAAGGGACCCGCTCCGGCGAAGGCAGGGCCCTCACCTTGCGTACTGAAGAACTCGTTGTAGGCGTACTCGCCGTTGTAGCCCTCGATGTCGCCGACGGACCCCTCCGGGATGATGGCGAACGCGCCGCCCGCAATCTGGAAGAGCGTGTACTCGAACGGTGAGGCCAGGGTCATCTCGACGGTGTAGTCGTCGACCGCCTCGACGGCGAGACTATCTGGGACGACGTCCGCGAGGGTCTCCTCGTCGGTCGGTTCCGAGAGCGTCGCGTCCTTCTCGTGGTCGATCGTCAGCGTCTCGCCGACGATGTCGTCCTTGTTCCGGGAGTTGGGCGACTCTGCGAGTCGCCGGTAGGAGTAGACGACGTCCTGTGCAGTGAACTCGCTGCCGTCGTGGAAGGTAACGTCTTCACGGAGATCGAACGTATAGGTGAGTCCGTCGTCGGAAACCTCGTAGCCCGTCGCCAGCGCAGGTTCGGGCGGGTACTGCCCGTCCGGGAAGTACATGAGTTGCTGATTGTACTGGTTGTAGCCCGCCCCGGACCCCTTTGCGTTGATCGGGTCGAGCGTCTGGACCGACCCGTCTGCCATCATCTGGAGTATCCCACCACTGGACCCGTCGGTGGTCTCGGCGGTCGATTCGTCCGTTCCGTCGTTCGATTCCTGTGTCTTCGCGGCTGAATTTTTCCCCGAATCGTTCTGGGCGGCAGTGTCCTGCTCCGTCGGTTCGCTGTTCCCGCTACACCCGGCGACGGCAGTCAGTGCGCCTGCACCAGCGGCAGTCAAAAACCCACGGCGGGTCGTGTCACGTGGCATCGACCGTGCGTATCCTCGCCACATATATGTGATTTGATAATAGCGATAAATCCGAGTAATAGTGCAATTTTTGGACTATAATACTATATAGAAGTCCATAACACCAACCTTTCCGGTAGATACTTACACATATATTCGGAAATTAGCATGATGTCAGCAACGACACCCGATGGGCAGGCCGTCTGGGAGCGGGTCCTCGAAGACGCCAAAGCACTGGCCGCGGAGTTGCGAGTGGACGGTTGGGACGTCCTCATCGTCCGAGCGGACCACGTCGCAGCAGTTTCCCCTCGTGAATCCACGGAACGACACGGATTGATATTCACCGCTCCGGACAGCGTCGCCGAGCAGCTTCCGGACCTCATCGACGGAGGGTCGTTCGATCGCTACGAGGTCCACCGTGAAGACGTCGCCGAGAACCGCTTCCTGGCGATACGGATACGAGACGACGAGACCGAGCGTGGAGTCGTGCTGGTCGGGGTACTCGACTGGTCGCGGATCGGCGACCTCGCAGACGCGGCACGCGAACGGGAGCAACTTCACTCACACGTCCGGCTGCTGGACGGGACCCACGTCGCAACGTTTCGTCACGAGGACCCGTCGCTGTTCTTCCCGGGGGAAGAATGAACGACGGCAACCCGGGAACGCTGTTGGCTCGTCTCGACCGTCCGACAGCAGCGGCACCCGTTCGGCTGGCAGCGATCGCCGATCCGCACGTCTCGACGCGGGCGGACGGAACGTCGAAACTGTTCGAACACACGCTCGATCACTTCGTCACTGCGATCGAAGACATCGAGCAGCGTGACGTCGACGCTGTCGTCTCGCCGGGGGACCTCACCAAGGACGGGGAAACCTGGAACGCCGATGCCGTCGAAGACGCCCTCGACGCGCTCGACGTGCCCATCTACGCCGTGCCCGGAAACCACGACGTCCCGAAGGAGGGCGACGACCACGACGCGATTCCCGTCGCGGCCTTCGCCGATCGGTTCGGTCCCGGCGGCTATCCGTTCCGCCATCAGGTGGGCGAGCTGGACGTACTCGGGCTGAACTCCGCCGGGACCGCCGATAGACTCGCTGAAACCCACGACGGTCACGTTGACGCCGACCAGCGCGAGTGGCTCGCGAGGAAACTCCAGCAGACCGACGACTCACTCGTCGTCGTCCATCACAACCTTCCATCAGTGACCGAGCAATTGCGCCGCCACCGCGATCGCGTCCTCGAGGACATGGCGATCCCGCCGACGATGCGGGAGCCCGAGGCGTTCGTCGATGTCCTGGCCGACGGTGACGCGGCGCTGGTACTCACCGGTCACCTCCACCTGCCACTCACCGGCGTGGATCGGGGCGTGCGCGAGATCGCGACGCCGACGACCTGCTCGTTCCCGCAGTCGTATCTCCTCCTTGATATCACACCCGAAGGGACCGAGATCCGGCTCGTTCCCGTCGCTGATGTTGTGGGACTCGAACTCGCCCACGACCGCCGGGCCAGGGACTCGACGACGGCCCGCGGACTTACGTCGATGGGCGCCGCACGACTGGCGTCGATGCCACTGGTAATCGACGACTAAACGGACGGAGACGGATCGTTACTGGAGACATCGACGCCGGTGATGTCGAATCGTCTCGAGACAGGCGCCGGCGTCCGAGAGAACGGGCGTCGTCGTGTCCATGTCCGTATAGAGGTACTCCATGAAACCGAAGCCGTCGGTTCCCTGAAATTCCCGCCCCGAATGCTCGTGTAGTAACTCCTGTCGGGCACGCGCACACTCCATACAGCGGGCCTCGAGGGTCTCGAGCCGGCGGTCGATCCGGGAAAGGGTTCGGGATCCGGTCGTCGCAGTGATTCCTTCGGCAGCGTCGTGGGCTGCCACCTCGATCGCAGTGAGTTCGGTCTCCCATCGCTGCAGGCTCTCCTGTTCGCGTTCGATGGTCCGGAGCAACCGTCCGCGTTCGTCACGTCCCCGCTTACACGCATCGAGAAACGTCTCGTAGACCGCCGGGGTCAGGACATCGCTGTCGGCGAGGTGGCCGGCGAGCGTCGTCCCGAACTCGGCCGCGAGGTTCTCCCGAATCGACTCGCCGTACTCGCGCTCGTAGTGCGGGACCGCCATGACTGTCTCGCGGTACGCGTCCCTGATACGCCGGAGATCTCGTGAGGATTTCTGTGCGGTCACGACTTCGGTCCCGGCGGCTCCCACCATCTGGAGCTGACTGATCCCGGCGGATCGATCTGGAAGCCACTGACTCTGCCCAACAGCGTCCGGAAGGCATCGCGTTCCGTCTCAAGTATCTCGCACTCGCGCTGGACGTGTGTGAGCGCCCGGTCGATCGTCGGTTGAGTTATGTCAGTCATCGGGATGGAAATCTCACGTGGAGGGCCGGTCGCGTCGGCTGTCACGTGTCCAGACAGATCGATCGGACAAATACGTTTCTATGAAATAAACATATCACTATACCATTGCATATGGATTCACCGGACCTGCAATCTGGGGACGAACGGATCGATCGGCGAAGCGCCCGCTTTGACTACTCGAGTTCTGAGAGATATCGCGTGTCGATCGGATCCTCGACGTCGCCCATGACAGATTCCAGTAAGTCCGTCACCGTGACCATACCCACGACCTCGCCGTCTTCGAGTACCAGGGCGAGTTCCTGGTTTTCGGCCTGAAACTGATCGATGGCGTCGCTGACGTCGACGTCCGGTGAGAGCGTCATCGGCGGGGCGGCGAGTTCGGCGAAGTCGACGTTCTCCGCGGCGAGTTCCTCACGGTGGCGCGTCAGGACCGGCACGTAGACGACCCCCTCGAAGTCCGTTAGTTCCTCGCCGATCAGGGGGTAGCGGGTGTGGGGGTGCTCTTCCATCCGGCGAAAGTTTTCCGTGGGTTCGACCGCCGTCGAGAGCGCAACGACCTCCTCTGCGTTGACCATCACTTCCCGTACGGGTCGCTCGCCGATCGCCAGGGCGTTCATGACTTCCTCACGGCGCTCCTCAGTGAGGCCACCTTCTTCGAGGGCCGACCCGATGCGATTGCGCAGGTCTGCCCGAGACTCGATGACGTCCTCCTCGGTTTCGAGCCACGCGCCGGTCATCTCGACGCCGAACAGCTTTAGCGTGAATTTGGCGATGCCATCGCCCAGCGCGATGATCGGCGAGATGAGCCAGTGGAACCAGTACAGCGGTCTCGCCCCGTACTTCGAGACCCACCGGGAGCGTTCGACACCGAGGTACGTCGGCGTCTGCTCGCCGTGAGTCAGATGCACGAGGTTGATGATGAGAAAGGCAATGATCCCACCGGATCCGATCGACGCCAGGACCGTGTTGTGGAAGATCGGCTCGAAGATGGCTGCCAGCGCCGGCTCGGCGACGATCCCGACAGCGATACTGGAGGCCGTAATCCCAACCTGACAGGTCGTCAAGTAAATCTCGAGGTCCTGGGTCATCTCCCAGGCGCGTCGAAGCCCGGCGTTCGTGCCGTCACCGACGAACTCCTCTTCAGTGTACTGGCGAGCACGAGTCAGGGCGAACTCGATCGCGACGAAAAAGCCGTTGGCCAGTATCAGGAAGACACCTGCCAGTAGGCGGACAGTGAGTTCGAGTGATTCCATCGGGCAGCCATTCTGTCAGGATGCATTTATATTTGGCGCTCGAAAACATTGTGGAGGGTACGACCGCAACGACAGAAACGGTCAGTTGCCCACGTGTTCGCGCTTCCAGACGCCCGCCGTACTCATGGCGAGTGCTGCGAAAACGACGAGTCCGGCGAGCAGGTAGGCCACCCGATGGACCGTCGACCCGGCGAGTAAGTGTCGGCCGAGATAGACCGTCGGGACGAGCGCGACGATGGCGATCACGGGAGCGGACTGATAGCGCTCCGGGAACGCCCGTCGGCCGACGACTACCAGAGCGATCACTGCGAGGACGAGCACGAGCAGGACCGCGTACTGCAGCGTCTGGATTACTGGCGTGTAACTGCTGATAAAGGGAGGTGTCAACAGGACCTGGACGGGGAAGAGTGCAAACGCAACGACGGCAGCCACTTTGAGATGACCCGTCCGGATCGCGTCTGCCCAGCTCGCAACCAGCGCGAACGCGAACGCGGCGAAGATCGTAAACGCCGTCCAGAAGTGGGCCGTCAGGACGGGAAACGTGAAGTTGACCACCGTCTGCTGGCCGAGGACGACCTGCAGGGGCGTCAACAGGGCGCCAACTGTCAGGGCGTTTCGGATTTTCGGGGAGACGCCCCGACGCCAGGCTTCGATGGCCGACCCGACGATGAACAGCCCGCCGACGCCGGCGACGACGCGGTGGATCCACTCGAAGAAACTCGGGAACGACTCAGGAAAGAGGTTCAATAGACCGCCATCACAGACCGGCCAGCGCGCCTGACAGGCCAGCCCCGCGCCGTAGGATTTCGTCGCGACCCCCAGGAGGATAGTCGCGAAGACGAACGCCGTTGTGACGGCGACGAGATAGCGAAACCGCCGATTCATACGCGCTGGTTGGGACGGGGCCCACTTAGCCTCCCGCATTCCGGCCGGTTGGTCGTTCCCATCGGCAGGCAATCCTTTTTGGTACTGGCTAACAGGATTCACTCATGGGACTCGAAGAGGACGCACTCGAGTATCACCGACGTGACCCACCCGGGAAACTCGAGATCGCCACGACCAAACCGACCAACACCCAGCGGGACCTCAGTCTGGCGTACTCGCCAGGAGTCGCCGGCCCGTGCCGGGAGATCGACGCCGACCCGACCGACGCCTTCGACTATACCTCGAAGGGGAACCTCGTCGCCGTCGTCTCGGACGGCAGCGCGACGCTGGGCCTGGGCGACATCGGACCGCTCGCCTCCAAGCCAGTGATGGAAGGCAAGGGTGTGCTGTTCAAACGCTTCGCCGACGTCGACGTCTTCGATCTGGAAGTCGACGCTGAGGACCCCGCGGAGATGATCAGCGTCGTCGAGGCACTGGAACCGACCTTCGGTGGTGTCAATCTCGAGGACATCGCCGCGCCGGCGTGTTTCACCGTCGAGGAAGCGCTCAAGGAGTCGCTGTCGATCCCGGTCTTCCACGACGACCAGCACGGAACGGCGATCATCTCTGGTGCGGCCCTCCTCAACGCGGCGGACATCGTCGCCAAAGATCTCGCCGACCTCGATGTAGTGTTTTCGGGGGCCGGGGCGAGCGCGATCGCGACGGCGCGGTTCTTCGAATCACTGGGGGTACCACAGGAGGGAATCACAATGGTCGACTCAGGCGGGATCGTGACCGAGGATCGAGCCGCGGCCGGCGACGTCAACGAATACAAGGCCGAGTTCGCGAGCGACCGGCCAGCGGGCGATCTGGCCGACGCGATGGCCGGCGCGGACGTCTTCGTCGGGCTGTCGGTCGGCGGGATCGTCGACCGGGGTATGGTCGCCTCGATGGCCGCGGATCCGATCGTCTTCCCGATGGCCAACCCGGACCCGGAGATCGACTACGCCGCGGCCACGGAGGCCGGCGAGGGGACGACGATCGTCGCGACCGGCCGATCGGACTATCCAAACCAGGTCAACAACGTCCTCGGATTCCCGTTCATCTTCCGCGGGGCGCTGGACGCTCGCGCCCGCACCATCAACGAAGAGATGAAAGTCGCTGCTGCCGAGGCGCTGGCCGCGCTGGCCCGCGAAGACGTCCCGGACGCGGTCGTCTCCGCGTACGGTGGCGAACCTATCCAGTTCGGTCCCGAGTACGTCATCCCCAAGCCACTGGACCCGCGGGTCCTCTTCGAGGTGGCCCCCGCGGTCGCCAGGGCCGCCATCGAATCGGGGGCCGCACGTCAGAGCCCGGACCTGGACACCTACGTCGAGTCCCTGGAAGCACGGCTGGGAAAGTCCCGCGAGATGATGCGAGTCGTCCTCAACAAGGCAAAGAGCGACCCTCAGCGTGTGGTCTTGGCGGAAGGAAACGACGACGCGATGGTTCGAGCGGCCTACCAACTGGTCGATCGGGGGATCGCCGAGCCGATTCTCGTCGGCGATAGAGAATGGATTCGGGCGAGTGCAGACCGACTCGGTCTCTCTTTCGAGCCGACGGTAGTTGATCTCGAAGATGAGGATGTCGAGCGATACGCCGACCGCCTGTACGAACTTCGCAAGCGCAAGGGCGTCACGCGCAAGGAGGCTCGTGAACTGCTCGCGGACGGCGATTACCTGGCCAGCGTCATGGTCGAGACCGGCGACGCCGACGCCATGCTGACCGGTGCGACCAACCACTATCCCTCGGCCCTGCGACCACCGCTTGAGGTCATCGGTACCGCGCCCGACACCGACTACGCCGCGGGCGTGTACATGCTCACCTTCCGGAATCGAGTGATATTCGTCGCGGACGCGACCGTCAACCCTGATCCTGACGCCGACGTCCTGACTGAAATCACCTGCCACACGGCTGAAATCGCCCGGCGATTCAACGTCGACCCGCGGGCCGCGTTGCTGTCCTACAGTGACTTCGGCAGCGTCGACGACGAGCACACCCACGCCCCGCGGGAGGCCGCCCGTCGACTGCGGGACGATCCGGCGGTCGACATCCCCGTCGACGGCGAGATGCAGGCCGATACGGCCTTGCTCCGGGACGCGCTAACGGGCACCTACGACTTTGCAGACCTCGATGACCCGGCGAACGTGCTGATCTTCCCGAGCCTGGAGGCGGGCAACATCGCCTACAAGCTCCTCCAGAACCTCGCCGGTGCCGGGGCGGTGGGACCGATGCTGGCCGGGATGGACAGGCCCGTGCACGTGATCCAGCGCGGCGACGACGTTGAGGACATCGTCAACCTGGCGGGCGTCGCCGTCGTCGACGCCCAGCAGGAAGGGTAGTAGCGCTTCGATCGCTGTTTTCGAGTTCGCCGACCGTCAAGAGAGCAAGAGTATAGGCCCAACACATGAAGTAGTGATGGTTTGACTATCGTCTTCGACCGGTGTGGGTCATATCTAATGGGAATGGTCACAACCGAACCTCTCCCGATCCGTCCCCGAGTGAGTTTAATATTTAGAAGTCAGTCAGGGAAGACGATGCTGAACAAAGACCCCCACAGCAGAGTAGTTCGATCGTCTAATCAGGAACAGATCCTATTGAGAAGAATTGATTAATTATTAGTCCTGAATATGAAACATGGAGCGTCGGTCTTTCATAACAGTGTTAATCTCTGGATTGGTTGTCCCAGTCTCGGGTTGTACCTACAACGAAGATAGTGAGAATGCAATACTGAAAGAAATTACGTTGATAAACAAGACGGGAGAAAATATAATCATTACCCTTCAGATCAATCATGATTCTGAGAGAGTATACAGTTCTAATATTCAGATATCCACTTCGGAAAGACCACCGGTTCTTTCTGGAGGATGGACAAAAGAAGCGGGTGAGTATAACATTATCGTGAGCAAGAGAAATTCCGACGCACAAGAGAAAATATCCATCAAAAGCGGGGGTTGTACCAGTCTAATCGCTGAGATCGAAGAAGAAGACATAAGCTTCTTTAGTCATAGCGAAGAAGAATCGTGTTAACTTTCACTATTTTCGTCTGGTTTTGTCTCGTCTAATTCCACACTTTGTTGCCGATAGAGTGGACCGTCGCCAGCGAACTCTGTCAGTACCGGATTATCATTCCACTCGGACTCAGGGGCAAATTGAATGTCTGTTGAGTCTGTGCCATTCATATTAATATTACCAATTTGGCTAATTGGCTATCTCGAAATGATCAGTCGTCGGCCGGCCGGTCAGCACGCGATGGCGGCGGAATGCGCTGGTCACCGTTCTGTGGCGGTTCGGGTCGGAGACACCGGTCGGACTCGTAGTTGACGTGTGCGTATTCGGCGGGCGAGTTCGCCAGCGGGTGTGCGGGGTTGACGCCACCGTCGATCCGGGCCGCTCGCAGGGACGCAAACCCACAGATACGTGCCCGGATCCCTCGCCAGTGATGCCGAGCGGTCGGTGGGACCGAAAACCGATGTGGCGGCTCGTTGTCGGGGTGTCGTGCGGCCAGTTTCGCCGCGTTGACGTTGCCGGCCAGTTCATCGTGGTCGACGAGGACACCCACCCGCGAGTCACGAGGTGCCCGCGCAGCGAGTACGTCCAACCCGAGGTGTAGCGCCCGATACTCCGCGACGTTGTTGTCGGGAACCACGTCGGGCACCGATAGACGAGCGACGCGCTCGCCATCCCGGGTCTCGATCACGACGCCGAGTCCGCCCTCGGAACCCCGGAAGGAACCGTCGGTCGCCAGGTAGAAATCGCGGTGGTGTGTCCGCGGTGGGTGGGCGATGTGCGGCGTCGGAGAATCATCGAACAAGTCGCGCAACGTCGGCCGGCCGTATGCGGCCATGTCTATCGGTCGCGGGCGAGGCCTTGTAAATCTTCCTTGGATGCCAATTGTTGCCAAATATAGACCGAGGCGGGACAGACGAGCTCTCAAGCGACGAAGAAGACCGATCTGACGGTCGAGTCGGGACGTACTTCCGTCCCGCTCTCCAAGCCCGCCAAGATGACATCGGACCTCTTCTCGCCGCTCAAAATGCGTGACGTGACCGCCCCCAATCGCGTGATGGTCTCACCGATGTGCCAGTACTCCGTCGAGGACCGCGACGGTGTACCGACCGACTGGCACCGCGTCCACCTCGGCAGTCGGGCCGTCGGTGGCGCGGGCGTCGTCATGAGCGAGGCGACGGCCGTCGAACCGCGGGGCCGCATCTCCCCGGAAGACACCGGGATCTGGTCGGGCGAGCACGTCGAAGCCTGGCAGCCGATCACGGAGTTCATCTCCGAGCAGGGCTCGATTCCCGCGATCCAGCTCGCCCACGCCGGCCGGAAGGCGTCCAAGAGCCGACCCTGGGAGGGAAGCGAGCCCGTCCAGCCGGACGCCGGCGGCTGGGAAACGATCGCCCCGAGCGGGACGCCCTGGCCATACGACGAACCGGCACCACCCCACCGCCGTATGGACCAAACGGACATCGAGGACGTCGTCGAGTCGTTCCGGTCGGGTGCCGAGAACGCGCTCGAAGCCGGTTTCGAGATCGCTGAGGTGCACGCGGCCCACGGGTATCTGCTCCACGAGTTCCTCTCGCCGGTCATCAACGACCGCACCGACGAGTACGGCGGGGACTTCGAGAACCGGACGCGACTGCTCCGGGAAGTCGTCGCGGCCGTCCGGGCAGTCTGGCCCGACGACAAGCCCGTGTTCGTCCGAATCTCCGCGACGGACTGGTTCGACGACCGGGAGTCCTGGACGCTGGAGCAATCAGTCCGGCTGGCCGGCGACCTCGCCGCGGCCGGCGTCGATCTGATCGACGTGAGTGCGGGTGGCATCGCGCCGGACTCCTCCCCTGCCGACGCCGGACCGGGCTATCAGGTACCGTATGCCGAGCGCATCCAAGAGTCGACGCCGGCGTCGTTGCGTGTCGGTGCGGTCGGTGCGATTACAACGCCCCAGCAAGCGAGTCAACTGATCGAAAACGGCCGGGCCGATCTGGCGATCGTTGGCCGCGAACACCTCCGGGATCCGTACTTCACGCTCCGTGCAGCGGCCGAACTCGACGCGCTGGATCGAGTCCGCGTCCCGGCCCAGTACGACCGCGCGTTCTGAGGTAGGCTTTTGCGAGTGGCGGCTGTACTTGCCGGTATGATCGAGCGGATCTTGTTCCCGACGGACGGTAGCGCGGGCGCGACAGCGACTTTAGAACACGCCCTGGATCTGGCTGCGGACCACGACGCGAGCGTCCACGTCCTGACCGTCGGGGACGCCGACGGGGAGTATCCGGGACGGGAGGTTCTCGATCTGGCTGCCGACCGTATCCGCGATCGGGGTCTCGATAGCGAGACAGTCCTCCGGGAGGGACGACCTTACCGGGAGATACTCGAGTACGCAGAGGAGGACAACGTCGACCTGATCGTAATGCCGACCCACGGCCGCACCGGGCTGGAACGACTCTTGCTGGGAAGTGTCACGGCCAAAGTCATGCGACTCGCCGACGTGCCAGTCCTCACCGCCTGTCCCGACGCCGAGTTGCGCTATCCATACCGCCGGGTGCTGGTGCCGACCGACGGGAGCCAGTCTGCGGCGGCGGCCCTCGAAGTCGGGGTGGCACTGGCCGAAACGGCAGACGCCCCGCTGTCGACACTGTCCGTCGTCGAGAAGCCCAGGCCGGACGGCAACATCCACCCGTCGGCCGAACGCGAGCGCCGCGAGGAAATGGCCGAACGGGCCGTCGAGTCAGCCGCGTCGACCGCTCGCAGACGCGTTCCCGAAGTCTCGACCGCCGTCGTCCACGGCCGTTCGATCCCGGAAACAATCCGTGAATACGCCACAGCGGAACGGGTAGACCTGATCGTGCTCGGGACCCACGGCCGGACCAGCCTCGATCGCTACCTCTTCGGTGGCGTCACGGAGAAACTGATCCGGACGGCCGACGTACCCGTCCTGACTGTCAGGGGACCGAAAGACCAGTGAGTACGGCCTTGCCAAGCGTACACGTAGATCGCTCGCGCTCGGCGGATCGTCACCGATCGGGTTGAGCCACACACGCCAACGCCGGCATTGACTCCAAGTCGCATGCTGGGGCCCTGTCCGGACGAACCAAAAGCCAGTCGGGAGAAATCCACCGGGTTTTGCGTCCCCCACGGGACGGCTCAGGACACAACGACGATCGACAACAGGATGGCAATCGTCGCCAGGATCGCCAAAATCAACAGTGTAGACGAGCCAGAAGGGAGCGGTTGTCCGGTCGGTTCATCGAGAGCTTACCTGGGTCGGACGGGCTAACATCCTTACTCCGAGTACTCTGCCACGGGGCAGTCTCCCCGTTTCACCATCAATCCGTCCACTAGTACGTGAGTATCCCTACTGGAAATTGGATCGTCTATTCTGGATTTCCGTCCCGCTGGATAGAATCAATAGTGATAATGCGGCCGATGGTTTTTTACACATGGCTACGAACACGTTAGATGTGGCACCGTTAGGTGCCCACTTTCCCCCACCCCCCACCCACCCCACTCTACTTTACTTTCGATTGCTCGCCAGTAGACATCTCTGGGTCTAAGCTTTGATCTACTGCTGTCGTATGAAGAAAAGTGCCAAGACAATGGTTGGCAAAGGTAGAAACTGAGGGGTGATGATTTTGAGTTGTCACATAAAGAAGATACCCTAGCGTAGTAGCAGCGGCAGAATCGGGGTCGGTTTCGTGACGTGTAATCAGACACCACGGTATCTACTAGAACGTAGCATTCGGTCACATTGGATTGACCAATCATATCCAAATACAATTTTATATTTTTATATATCTGCTGTTCAGCGCTCGCGGAAAGCAATCGGGGAGTAGGTGCGGCAAACCGATCGACAGCCAGTCAGTGGGAGCGTGCCGAACCAGATCGCGCTCAAAGAAACAGAGATTCGAATCAACGGCCAACAATACTGGCTGGAGGTTACATCGAATCCGGAAGCGACCGAATTACCGTAAAATTCGGCTAAATTCGACGACTACGACCACAGTAACACAGGTTTCTGGAGGAATACAACGGGAACGGCGACGTCGAATCCGTCGTGTCTTACGTCGATAGTGCCCGACATTGTCAACCTACTCTGCACCGATCAGGGGGCCGAATGCAGGTTGAGTACAGTGAAACTAGAGCGAACACAATTATGTTATTTATTATATAATACGCGAAAATAGTTGGGTTTCAAGATATTATAAATACGTCGCTGCAGAAACAGCTACAGACCAGTCCAGATCGGTCCACATAGCAGCGACGTATCTGAAAGTGCTACTTGAATAGAGCGGGATGAATGAACGCTTCGAAGAGCCTACCGGCCACGACACCCAATGTCGGGAGCTGTCTTGGATAGTGACTGCCTAATCTCACTCCGACAGTACTCCCCCGCAAGAACACGTCCCCGTTCATATTAGAACACAACAATAACGAAAATTATAATATCTGAAACCGTGATGAAATAGACCTTCGACATTCTGAAGTCCGAGATGAATATCTAACCATCAGAATCCAAACTATTAGATGGGGCTGCATCAAGCTTGATAGAGAGGGCCCGGTGGTCCTCAAGAGTAGCGTTGACCCCACCGGCAGTGACAACCTCGTCACCAGTATCGATATACAGACATGATTGATATGGAATATCAGTCGTGATCGGACTAATGAGACGCTGCCCAACTCGGACGACATCACCAGTAATTGTTTCGACCGTGTCCGAATTGTCGACGGGCCGTGCTTCGACTTCTGCGACGAGGCTAACCTCGTCGTTCATATAGAGTGTTGCATCGATAACGGCTTTTCGGACGTTTGAATATGTCGTGGGTAAGCCACGCGGAGAGGCAACGTGGAACTCCTCGCCCATTTGCCACTCGTATTCCATCAGCGTCGTGAAGGCAACACTCTCTAGATGTGGCTGAGAAGAGTACAACGCGCTGCGTTGGCCCTGAGAGTTGGTAATTTCGGGCGGCGCGACGAGGGCGGATTCACGGTCGACGGCAAGTAGAATAAGGCCAGGGTCGTCTCGGTATCGAATGACATCGGCTGCATCGGTGATCGGCGCGTCGAGGTCCGTTTGGTCTTCCTCGAAATCAGTCAGCAAGAGCATCGTTGCGACGTTTCGATCGACCGCATCGACAAGCTGTTCGTGGACCACCGGCAGGAATTGAAGTGGAATAGAGATACCGACTCGTCGTCGAGCAGACGATACCATATCACGAATCGTCCGAGTGACTGTCGACCGGGATTTGAGTACTTTCACGTCTGCCTGCTCGTGATAACTACGCCGATACCGACTTTCGAGTTGTTCATAAAGTTGATCTCCGAGATGCTGGACCTGCTGGTAGACTTTCTGCGGAGGCGCCGGCTCGACGGTTGCCGGTGTAAGGTACTCGTTGACGACGACAAAATTGTACTGTTGAAGGTTATCGATTGCATTATACGTATGTCTGCGGGAGATGTCCGACTGTTCGACGATCTCTTGAACTGTGATCGGACCCTCTTCGAGAATAGTAATAAAGGCCTCAGTTTCCTTGTCAGTAAATCCAAACGACTGTATCAGTTCTATCAACTTGTCAGCCATTGTCTGTCATTATATCTAAGAGAGTATAACGGATTCGGATCACCTACTACTCTGCCTCGTCTTTCAGTAGTCCACGCTACTCTTTCTGTTATATCATGAGTATATTCCGGCGAAGTATCCAGGTACCCCCGCACCAACAAAAGTCGATTATTCGTAGTCTTACCCAGCATACAATGGTTGGATGATCTATGTATTTCGTATTTTGGCAGTGTATCTATATATTCCAACCGTCGATTGGCCGTCCAAAAACGGAGATCTCCAGTCACGATTACCGTCGCAAGCACAGTCATAGATGCTATGACGTTTTCTCAGTATATAAGAGACGAGAAAACACCTCTGAGAGGAATTGGGTACGACAAGACGTGAATAGATATTTCGGGACTCGTATGCGAAGTTGTTTTGCTCGTCTATTGGCACAGAGAAAACAAACCTACAAGAGACGTGATAATTACAAAGATTCATTATCGACTCGCACGGACCACAGAAATAGGGATTTGTATGGACAGACATAGCGAAGGTAAGAGTACCATCGATCTCGCCCATCATTACGTCAGCGGGGACGGCGCAGATGCGTTGTCGGCTCTTTTAGATGGATTCGAAGAATCCCATCCCAAAACAGGAATTGATACGACGCAGTGCGACAATCTTCGGCTACAGGTCAAGACATTGATTCTGCAGGAGCGGCCGCCGGATGTATGGGTAGCCTGGCCCGGTGAGAACCTCAGAGAGTACGTGGCTGCGGGTGTTGTGCGAGACATCACCGAGATTTGGGAACACACCGATGCGGAGGAGTCTGTCCGGCCCGTGGCGACCCAGGCGGTGAATTTCGACGGGTCGTATCGTGCTGTCCCGGTCAGCATCCACCGGGTCAACGATCTGTATATCCATCGACAGCGAGCTGAAGACATGGGTATCGAACTCGAATCAATCACGACGCCAGAGGAGCTAGCAATGGAGCTACGGGCAGCCGCCGAGGAAAACCGCAGCTCCCCAGTGCTGTTCCCGATGGTGGATCCTTGGACAGTGTTACAGTTGTTCGAAGTCGTTTTGCTCGGTCAATACGATACGTCAGTATTCGAGGCCATCACTGCAGGAGATGTCGACCAGCACGAAGAGGCGATAACGACGTCCCTGGAGATTTTGCAAACGATTGCATCCGTAAGCGCGGATCAGTCGCTGCACTGGTCGATGGTCGATACGAACGAACGATTTCTCTCTGGAGAATCCCCCCTGTACCCGCAAGGCGACTGGGCTGGCGGCGCGTTCGTCGAGCGTTCTGGCTTCGCGTATCAAAGCGACTGGGATCGGATTCCATTCCCGGGAACGGAGCGTCAGTATATGGTTGCTATGGACGCATTCATTCCGTCTGCATCTGCGTCAGCGGCCGAAGATAAACTCCGTCAGTTCGCTGAATACGTACTCTCTAAACGCGGCCAAAGGCAGTTCAACAACCAGAAAGGGTCGGTCCCAGTCCGAAACGATTGTACCACGCAATCGTTTTCGGCATTTACACGCGATCAGATGCACGCACTGGACGAATCACACTCACAACCGAAATCTATCACACACGGCCTCAGCGTGACGCCGTCACAGCTCATTGATCTCAAGACGACAATGGCTGAATTCATCGACACCCACGACGTCGATCGAACTGCGGGAAATCTAGTCGATATCTTCCGACGACGATAGCCTGACATCCGTACCTGATGGGCTTTCGGAACCGACCGCTGGGGCCTCACGTCCGAGAAAGCGGAGACCAATTCGCTCAGTCGTCGTATCGCACCTGACTGACCGGGAGTGTCGAGACGGGATCGCTATACATGACAACGTGCTCACTCATTCGCGCCCGGATCTGAGAAAGGTTTCCACGAGCGATCGGCTCGAAAAACCGCTTGCTTCGTCGGATCGAGAGTACCTCATCACCGTGGTGAACGGAGTCAGTGGGATGACACCACTCCGTTTCGATTCGGTAGGACGGACCGAAACACTGCTGAAAGACATACCGTGCCCGAGGAAGGTGATAACACGAAGTGACAACGTGGACGGTATCGACATCGCCAAGCTCCTCGATGAGCAACCGTGAGAAGTACGCATTACCAATCGTGTCGTGTGCGTGCTCTTCTAAGAGGACATGTTGGGGATCAATTCCGTTCTGGACGGCATAGTCGCCCATGACGGCTGCCTCGGTCCGTGACACCTTTGGATTTGATTGACCACCACTACAAATGAGATACGCCGCATCGACACGGGACCGTGCCGTCATCGCCACGTCGACACGACCTTTTAATTCGGGATGTAGCTCTGGACCGTTGAGCCGCTGACCAAGAACAATGACAACGTCCATCGAAGTCATTCCCTCCGCTTGACCGGTCTAAGGGAGTTTGACAGGTCCCGTATGCAGGTCGGCTCTGTCGGATGAGACTGGTCCCACCCGACCGAATGAAAAGCAGGTCGGAGCCAGTGGATATGTTCATATCCAGTCCACTCGTAACGGTGGGTCGCCTGTTCAGGCCGTCGCTCCACAGTAGCGTATTCGAGTGGTAGTGTATCCAGCCGACACTGGTCACTCGCTGCGTGAGGTAGGTGATTTGGACTAGCACACAGTGGCCACTGCATGCAGCCGCTGCGAACCCATGACCAATGGCCGACTGTATTCATCTTACCCAGAAAATATGACTACTGCCGGATTCGGTTGGAGACACATGACTGGTGAGATCCACATTATGATCGGGACTCATCGATAGCTTGATCGAGTGTGTCGAGCCGGCTTCGAGTGGCGTCAAGTCCGGCTTTGCTGGCAGCCAGCCCGACGCTGCCAACGACCGGATGAGCGATTGGATCCACAAGAGTTGCGTCCGGAAGAAGCCGATCGATCTCGCGGGAAAACGCTTCAGTGACGGGACCAGCCCTTCCGAATCCCCCGAGACAGCCGACAGGAACGGGGGTCTCGATGTCGAGTCGAGCCTGTATCGTTTCGGCCGCCAACGCCAACTCCATGCCCGCAGTGTGGACGATGTCCTGAGCAACCTCGTCGCCCGCTTTTGCCGCGGCGATGACTTCTTTAGCGAACGAGGCGATGTCTTTTGGATGCTCGATATCCTGGTAGGCATACGAGAGGACGTCGTCGAACGACGCGAGATCGAAATGCTCACAGGCACCATCGACGAGTGAAGTCGTCTTCGCTCGATCATCCTGCGCGCGTGTAGCAGCTTGTAGTCCTCGCCTTGCAACGTCGAATCCGCTGCCTTCATCACCAATGAGCCATCCCCATCCGCCGACACGGTGAGAGTCCCCGTCTCGAGTTCTTCCATAGGCGACTGATCCTGTCCCTGAAATGACAGTGATCCCACGTCGATCAGGGAACAACGACTCGTGAGCTACGACGACATCGTTCTCGATAATATAGTCCTCGACAGCGTTGATATCGGACAGAAACTCGCTAATAATCGTCCGATCGCGTTGGCTGTCGAGTCCGCTCAGTCCGAACCCCCCGACGACGTGTTCGTCCGTGGAACCGTCTGGTAACGCACGCTCGATGGCTGTCTGTATGTTCTGCCTCGCAGTGTCGACGCCAACCGCAGTATATCGACCTGGACCACTCTGTCCAGTTCCCTGGAGTCTAAATGCTTCATCGACCGCCACACAGAGGGTTTTCGTTCCTCCGGAGTCAACGCCGATCAACAACATAGGTTCGAAGCGTCTCGCTGGGAATAGACCACGTCACTTACGGCCCAATGACGCGCCCCACGTGCCCGAGGGAGGCGAATGTTACGGGCAGTGTGGCAAATAACAGATGGAGACCATGCCCGAGATCTTGAGGACCTTCGAGAGGGCCGACTGTAGTCACCAGGGCTGGAGATTCCTGTAACCGTGAAACGAGAACAATCCAGACTCATTGATGCTCGGAATTTTTGTGTGTATGAACTACCGTCATTGTGTGTTGAATGCGATATATGGTCAGTGGACGTACTCAGGCGGCGATGAGTGAAGTGTCTTCGAGTTCTGTTTCGCTGTTCTTGATCGCTTCGCCGGTCTCGGGGTCGAATAGATGGATAGCGTCCTCGGAGAACTCCAAGCCGATCTCGGACTGGCTTGCTAAGTCGACGCCACCGTCGACGGTGACTGTGATCTGTCTCCCATTGACTTCGGTATAAACGTGTGAAAGGTCACCGAGTGGTTCCACGACATCGACAGTCGCTGTCATGACGTCTTTCTTTCCAGTACTCTCAGTCAACGTGATGTCTTCCGGACGGATCCCGAGAGTAACTGAATCGTATCCGTCCAGTAACGATGCAGTCTCGGGCGAGAGCGCATATTCGAAGTCGTCGTGAACCAACCGACCCGACTCACACTGGACATCGACGAAGTTCGTCGACGGAGAGCCGATAAATCCGGCGACAAATTTGTTGGCCGGGCGGTGATAGCACTCCAGAGGGGTGCCGATCTGCTGGAGTTCCCCGTCGTTGAGAATCGCGATGCGATCGCCCATCGTCATTGCTTCGGTCTGGTCGTGTGTAACGTAGATGGTCGTGACGCCGAGTTCGTTTTGCAGACTTTTGAGTTCAGTCCGCATTTTGGTCCGCAACTTGGCGTCAAGGTTCGAGAGTGGTTCGTCCATGAGGAACACCTCCGGATCACGGACGATCGCCCGGCCGAGAGCTACCCGTTGTTGTTGGCCACCAGATAGTTCGCTCGGTTCGTCATCCAGAAGTTCACTGATACCCATCATCTCTGCGACTTCCTCAACACGGGTTCCGATCGTATCTTTGGACAAGTCTGTCGTCATCTTCAGCCCGAAAGAGATGTTTTCCCGAGCCGTCATATGCGGGTACAGCGCGTAGTTTTGAAATACCATCGCGATATCTCGGTTCCGAGGCTCTTTGCCAGTCACGGAGTCGCCTTCGATCCGAATATCACCAGTTGTGGCCGTCTCAAGTCCGGCAATCATCCGGAGTGTCGTCGACTTCCCGCACCCTGACGGGCCGACGAGGACGAGGAATTCCCCGTCCTCTAGCGAGAGGTTGACATCCTCGACTGCAGTGATCGTACTATCACCGTCGGGGAACTCCTTGACGAGATGCTCCAACTCTAGCTGGGCCATACGTTACTCACCAAGTTTGCAACCATAGTATATAAGAGTTGGTGGTTACCGACGGAAAGTATCGACCAATGACACCCAAACACATCCGGATTCGATCAACGCTGCAATGCTCGCCCTCAGGTCTGCTCTGAGAGTGCGACAGGTGCCACACGTGTCGGATCGACATCCCCGGCAAGAGCCGCCGACACGGCATCCAGCGCCGCTGGCGAGTATCCATACGTGGTCAGGTACGTCCCGACGTCGGGAAAGGCCATGAGGTCGTAGGGGTTTCGGACAGCGAGAACGACCGGGTCAAGAGCGTCTTCGAGAAGTGACTGGACGTACGCAGCTTGCCAGTCGTTGTCCCGTGCGTCGTAGGTGACGACGAGCAACTGATCGATTTCGTCGATCGGTGCGTCAGTGGATGCTTCCTCACGAGAGACAGTCCGTGAGCGGACGTCAAATCCCGCCCTCGAGAGTGCATCGTAGACGAGGGTGGGTGAATATCTGCCGTCCTCGGCGTTCGATCCACGGTCTCCAGGAAAGCCAACCACGTCCACCGGCCGGGAGCGATCAAACGGGAGCAATCCACTATCGTCACGAACGCACGTAACGCCACACCGGGCGATCCGGTCAGCTACCTCGCTCGACACGGCTGCAGTGTCTTTCCATGACTGTTCGATGTCGTTCGGTGCCCCGACATCGCGTTGTGACTTGTACGAGAGAAT
The DNA here is from genome assembly GCF_900880625.1 of Halorhabdus rudnickae. NCBI lineage: Archaea > Methanobacteriati > Methanobacteriota > Halobacteria > Halobacteriales > Haloarculaceae > Halorhabdus > Halorhabdus rudnickae. The sequence continues at coordinate 81,686 of NZ_CAAHFB010000004.1, read as the reverse complement.
ACGTTCGAGCGATCGGTCGATTCGAGCCTCGGAGATCCGTCCGGCACGCACAGCCTCGATAACGGCCTCAATAGCCGCCCGTTGTCGCTGGGGCGTATGTGATACCATAACCAGATCACAGCCGGCTTCGACTGCCTGGATCGCTCCTTCGGCGACGCCGATATCACCGGCGATCGCGTCCATTTCGAGACAATCAGTGACGATCAGACCATCGAAACCCAGTTGCTCACGAAGGAGCCCCGTCTGGACCGTTTTCGAAACGGTTGCTGGCAGTTCAGCCGAGCCGGTGATCGCCGGAAATGCGACATGTGTCGTCATGATAGCGTCGATACCGCCTTCGATAGCCGCACGGAACGGGACGAATTCGATGCTGTCGAGTCGTTGCCGGTCGTGATCGACAACCGGGAGGCCGAGATGAGAATCCGTCGCCGTATCACCGTGGCCAGGAAAATGCTTCCCGCAGGCGAGAACATCTGCGGACTGCATCCCAAGAGCCATCGCTGTCCCGAGTTCGGATACCACATCTGGATCCTCAGCGAACGATCGGACGCCGATAACGGGGTTGTCCGGATTGTTGTTGACATCCAGGACCGGGGCTAAATTCATCGTGATACCGAGGCTGCGAAGTTCGGCTCCAACTGCCGCCCCAGCACGGGTAGCGAGATCGGCGTCACCGCATGCGCCCAGCATCATTTGGCTTGGAAGTTGTGAACCCCAGTCGAGTCGGGAAACGACCCCACCCTCCTGATCCGTTGCGATGAGCAGTGGTTGCTGCCCCTTCGCTTTCTCACTAGTTGCAATCGACTGTAACGTCGTCGAGAGTTCAGTAACCTGGTCAGGTGTGTCAATATTCCGGCTAAAATAGATTACGCCGCCGAGATTGTACTCTGTGATAAGATTTCGAATCGATTCTGTCGGTGTTGCTCCTTCAAAACCCGCGATGAATAACTGACCGACTTTCTGCTCGATAGACTGCTCGGACACGTTATGAGCGACCATGACGGCGAGTGACACCTGAAAGCTAATAAAACCTCATGTCGCACAGCAACGGTAATTCCGCCTCCGGCCGAGGTGTTACTGTTTGACGCTGCCGGAAGTGAGACCGGAGACGATCTGTCGCTGGAAAGCGACGAAGATGACCAGCAGTGGTACCGTTGCGAGAGAGGATGCGGCCATCATCTGACCCCAGAGCGTCTGGTCTTGCTGTTGGAACCGCTGGATTCCGATCGAGAACGGAGTGACGGGATCGTTTGCGAGGACAGAGGAGAACAGAACCTCATTGAACGCAAGCAGGAAGACGAACATCGCGGTCGCTGCCATGCCCGGGGCAGCAAGTGGCATGATGATTCTGAACAGCGCTTCAACGCGCGTACAGCCGTCGATGCGCGCAGCTTCCTCCAACGCTTCGGGGATCGTGTCGAAGTAGCCCCGAAGCATCCAGATGGTGAACGGGACCGTGAACGTTGTATAGAGGAATATCATCCCGTAATACGTGTCTTTCATCGGGATACTGGCTCCCTGCTCGATGAGGATAAACACCAGAAACATCGGAATGAGAATCAACACACCGGGGATCATCTGAGTTCCGAGGGCGAACATCTCGAATTTCCCCTTCCCGGGGAAGCTATACCGTGACAGCGAGTATGCCGCTAATCCGCCGATCAATAGCGAGAGTATCGTCGCAGCACCGGCCATGATCAGTCCGTTCATGTAGTACCGCATCAACGGGAACTGCTCGAACATGAGAAGATAGTTTTCCAGGCGGAACTGCTCCGGGAAAACACTGATACCGACCCGCATGATCTCGGTCCGGGACTTGAACGACGAGATGACCATCATGAAGATGGGGAACAACGCGAAAGTCAACAACAGAAGGATAACTGTCCGCGAGAGGGCAGTCATCAGAAGCTGTTTTCCGTGCGTCGAGAGTTGCATCTCCTCTGGGAGCAGTCCGTCTTCGTTTTCCTTACTTTGGATTGAATCGAGCACGTTAGATAGCACCTCCATCGTAGCTGCTGGCGACAACACGCTTATAGTAGATGTAAGCGATCGACATCGAGAACAAGAACAGCATCACACTGAGGGCTGCACCGATCCCATAGTTACTCTGTGAGAATCCGAAGTTATAGATGAGCAACATTAAAACGTTGCCCGAGTCGCTCGGCGACCCGCCGAGAATGACGTACGGCGTGGTAAAGTTGACGAACGTCCAGAGGACCAACAAGAGGAGGATGACCGCAGAGACGGGCTTGAGCTGTGGGAGCGTAACGTACCGGAACTTGCCCCACCAGCCAGCACCGTCGACTTCAGCGGCCTCATACAGTTGTTCCGGAATCGATTGCAAGCCCGCATAGAGCATGATGGCTGCATACGGGAAGTTGCGCCAGACGTTGGCGATGATGATAGCAAACAGCGAATTTGGACCGAGCAGCCAAAACAGCGAGTCCTCGATGAGGCCGACCTCCCGCAGCACCGCGTTGATAATTCCAGTGTCCGTCCGGAACATCATCTGCCAGGTGAGATACGTCGCAACGACCGGCGCAACGTACGGTACCAAAATCGCCGTCCTGGCAGCGAGTCGACCGCGAAAGTCAGTGTTGAGGGCCAGCGCTGCGATCAAGCCGAGAGTGTACACCCCGACAACAGTGCCGACTGTATAGAGGACAGTCACTTTCAACGAGTTCCAGAACTGCGCGCCGTAAATCGTGTCGGGCTGGAACACTTTGACGTAATGGGAAATCCCGATGAACGTCTCCGGACGGAACCACTCGGTATACACTAACGACGGGAACTCGAAGAAGCTCATCACGAGACCGAGTACGACCGGTATCCCGTGAACGAAAAGCATCAACAACAGCGCAGGGCCAATCAACTTGAGCGCGAAGCGTTTGTTGGCTGACAAGGAACTGAAGTACGGTACGTGAACCGACGGAAGCCATCCTCTGAGTTTTTGTATGATGGCCCGATGCACTGTTGGCACCATACGCATTCGGTTCCTATTCATAGTATTTATTTGTTTTTGTCTCCGGCGGACCGACACAGGGCGCTTGCGTCGACCGTAACCGAAATTGCGTATGTAGAACTCCCGAGAACGAGGCGGTATGGATACCCCAAAAACCACATGACGGCTCAAGTCGGTCACCGTGGCCCGATGGCCGAACGAACAAAGCTAATTCCCAAGTGCGCTGTTGGCCTGCGTTGCGGCTTGTTTCAGAGCCGTTTCGGTATCTCCCTTCGACCACGTACCCGTCGCGGCTTTCGTCAGAATGTCGGTCGTCGCGCTTTTGATTGCACCGGAGACGTCACCCCAACCAACGACCTGCGGTGCGGTCTTGGCATTCGTATTATTCAACACTTCGTTGTTGAACGTTTGATAGAGGTCTCCCTGGAACTCTTCTTTCTCGAATGATGATTTGATGGTCGGAAGGAACCCGGACCCTTTCGCCAGTTCGGCGTTTACCTTTGGCTTCATCAGGTACTTCAGGTACGTCGCAGCGGCGTCAGTCTTGTCCGTCCACGGATGAATGCCCATGAGATTGACACCGAAGAAAGTAGATGATTCACCGTTCGGTCCAGCAGGCGGCCTCCCGACGCCCAACTCCGTCTCGATACTGTTGGCAACCCGGAGTCCTTGCCATGTACTGGCAATACGTTTGCTCTTGAACGCGTTGTTTCTGGCAACACCGTTCCACTCAACCATGGATTTAGGAGAGACGTTGTGCTCGGTCGCGAGATCTTTGTAGAAGTTCATCGCTTCGACAGCCCTGTCGCTGTCGAATACCGCTTTCCCATCTTTGAGCATCTGCCCACCATTTTGCCAAACGAACATCATATAGTACTGAACGACGGCGAAATTGTTTGCACCAGGGATGCCAAAGAGATATCGAGTATTGTGTCCCTCTTTTTCCCACGCTTGGGCTTGTTTGTTGTATTTTTTCGCATGGGAGAGGAGTTCGTCCCAGGATTCTGGTGAGCCACTGATACCTGCTTCCTCAAGCAATGGCTGGTGGTAAACGTGTCCTCGAGGCCCCCAAAACCAAGGGAATCCAGCGGTAACACCGTCAAAGTTCCCAATTTCGGTCGGGGCATCGTAAATATCGTCGGTTGGCAGTTCGACACCAGCCTGACCGAGGTCCATCCACCCATCGGATTTGACCTGTTTGGGGAGCCACGTCGAAGCAATCTCTTCGACATCAGGTCCCGTCCGGGTCGAGATGCTGTTGTTTTGCTTCCGGCGTGCAACGTCCCATCCCATCGTCTCGAAATCAACCTCAATGCCGTGTTCTTTTTTCAGGATGGGGTTGTGCTTCTCGTAGAATGCTTCGAGGTGATCGTTGACGAAATGCCGGACTTGCAGAGTCGTCACGGCATTTGATTTCGTATCCGTCACCCCACCGCCATCAGTCTGTTGTTCGGTCGTACTGTTGCTCCCGCATCCAGCAAGCGCCACGACGCTTCCGAGACCGACGCTCTGGATAAACCGTCGACGGTTGCTGCTCCTGACTTTGTCCGCCATATGCGACCGTACATTCAAATTAATGATTTATATAATTGCCGGATCCGGTTGTGACACGATATCACTTACGCGAGGATGCTCGATAGACGACATCACCGTCGACAATAGTCAACACAGGAGAGTACTCGGAATCGAGGACCGTAATATCGGCAGCGTACCCAGGTTTCAGTCGGCCACGCCGGGACAGTCCCATCTGCGTGGCGGGATTCGTCGAGGCGGCACGAACGGCGATCTCAAAGGAGAGACCCACTTCGTCAACGAGATTGCGTACAGCCGTGTCCATAGTCAGTGTACTTCCAGCGAGACGGTTGGTCGATTTCAGCCTACTTTGTCCGTCTTCGACGACGATCGGTTTGCCACCAAGGGAGTACTCGCCGTCAGGTAGCCCTGTCTGTGGGATCGAATCAGTCACGAGGACCAGTGCATCCTCGTCTTTGGCACGAAATGCAAGTTCGATGGCGGCAGGGTGTACGTGCCGGAGATCAGCGATCAATTCGACACCGACCGCCGGTTCAGCAAGGGATGCTCCAAGAGGACCAGGATTGCGGTGATGGAGTTGCTTCATCCCGTTGTATAGATGAGTGACCAGCGAGATACCACGGTCGAAGGCCTGCACTGTCCGGTCGTACGTGCCACCGGTATGTCCCGCTGAAACGACGATTCCGTGCTCGCGCGCCCAGTCGATGACTGGAAACGCCCCGTCTAACTCCGGGGCAAGCGTGAGCCGGGAAATGCGGTTCCCCGAAGCGTCCTTCAACGCAGTGAGTTCCGAAATGCTGGGCTCGCGAAACACCTCCGGATCCTGGGCACCTTGTTGGTCACCCGGCGGAAAGTACGGACCTTCGAGATGCAATCCCTCGAGTTTGGCCCCGTCGAACCCACTCTCGGACGCGGACGCGAAGGCGTGGGCAGTCTCCAGAAGCGTCTCCTGAGAAGCGGACATTGTCGTCGGATAGACCGTTGTCACACCGTGTTGGGTGATCGCGTCTGTGAGGCCATGGAACGACTCGGGATCGTCCGTCGTCGTGTAGTGGCCGCCGTACCCGTGAGTGTGAAGGTCGACGAACCCGGGGACAGCAATGCCGTCGGAAACGACGACGTCGGCATCATTCGAAGAACACGCCTCAGAGACGTCTTTGATTTCGGAACCAACAATGTCAATAATTGCATTCTCGTATGCATACTCGGGTGTACAAGCCGTGCCTGCAAACAGTTTGAGTGAATTATCGACCATACTACTGGAGCGAGTCGAATGCAGATATTTCTACGTGCTTCGACAGCTGGGGTGGATTGTCCGGATCGTATCCGAGCGACATCGCACCGTTGTATGCGAGCCGCTGGGTGATCTTCAGCGGCTTGAGGACAGTCGACGATGTTGCAAGCGGGATTGAAGCCGTTGCTCGATATGACTCCTCGGCCGGATGAATGACGAGTGTTTCCGCACCTGCCTCATGTAAGTTCTCGATCATGTGCTGGTGGATTGTCGGCTCAACGTCACCCATTGCAAACAGCAAGGCCAAGTCACCATTCACGTTGGCTATCGGCCCGTGTCCGATCTCAAGAGTCGGTAACGGCGTCGCGTGTTGAAGCGTCGACTCTGCAAACTTCGTTGCTGCTTCGCCAGCCAACCCATAGTAGCTACCAGATCCGAGAGTATACAATCGGTCAGCTGTTTCGAGAAGGTCGACGGCTGCCGAGATGTCGACATCGAGAGCCTTCCGGGACTCTTTGGCCGCCGTAGAGAGGTCGTGGGAGGTCGAGCTGAGCCGGTCTGCAATCAGGTACATCGCGGTAACTGCACCGTCAACTGACTTCGTTGCCATAATAGCCTCTTCCGTACCCGCGGGAATCACGTACGAGACGTCGGTGATTCGGTCCAATGTCGAATCAGCACTGTTCGTAATGGCAGCCGTCTGAGCGCCGCGTGTGGCTGCAAGTTCGATAGCTTGTACAGTTTCGGTTGTCTCACCGGACTGGGATAGGCCAACGACCAATGTCTGATCGTCGACCGGGAAGTGTGCAGACGCGAATTCGGATGCAAACTCGACGCGCGCGTCGATGCCAACGTCGAACAAGAGGTATTGTCCGATAACTCCGGTCCAGTACGACGAACCGCAGCCGACGAAGTACACGCTATCAACCTGGTCGATGCGATCCGAGAGACCAGCGAGTGGTTCCCTATCCTCGACCATTTTTTCGATAACGGTACATCCCTCTCTGATCTCTGAATGTGACTGTGAACCCGGCATGAGAATCGGGTTGTCGTTAATAACATTAAAACCTACTGGTTAATCACGCGGCACGCTCGAACGCCAGTGCGTGAAAGCATTCATAAATCCTGGTCCAGCGACCAGGATGTGTGCAGTACATTGTAAATTGAATTGCACTCGACTATGGTGTCTGTAAGTGCCAGCATCGCCTGTATTCAGATCGCGCGTACAAATAAGTAAAGAATATCAAAAATATCGCCATAGAAAACACAAAAGATAATTGAAATGGGCATTTTAGTGGCCAGACATTGTGCATAATCGTTGCAGTTGATTATACACCCCGATGAAGAAATAGCATGAGCTACCAGGCAAGAAACCAGCCAGAAGGGAGGCGAGGCCCAAGATTCCGGTCGAAACCTGCCGGACGCGATCCGCAATCGGATTGTCACTTGGTCATATACCGTGGTTGCCAACAGATGACTGTGCACCACGATTACACTCCTTAACGATCCGAACAGATCGAACCTGGGCGGTATGTACGATCACCGTCGACACGCTTCGACGACTGATCGGAACGATACAAATAACAAGTGTACGTATGTTATTCCAAGTGGATTCCGAACCACACTCCGACGGGTTATCAATAGGTCCTCAAATTATATACACATTATACAAGAATTAACTTACACGCTCGGGCAACTACCGGCGGAGCCTTTTGCTGGGAAATGTACTCTTGCTGCCACCGATTGCAGTCGTACATACTCACTATAGGGGTCAGCGGACGCCGGTGGAGCTGAGGCGACCCGGACTTCGACCCTGCAACAAAACCACCAATTTTAAACACAATATATAAATCTGGTATTTTAGTTACCCCAATAGCTGAGAACTAGTCCACATATGCGTCGAGAAACCAATTTATAGCACGTTAACGGCATAATTTCGTCTCTCTTCGCAGTGGTCGTGGCAGTGATCCGGTAGTCGTGTCTCATATGGCGATTATAGCACTATGAGGACTTCTTATGCAACTTGCACACCATTTCTGGTTCGGCGCGACTCAAGTGATTTGAGAACAATGAGTTCGAAATTTGATCATGAAACGTATATTTTATGCAGTTCCGATTTTCCGCCGCTGCAACCTGTAACCGGAGCTTGAGTCGTTGTGGCACAGCCTGTGGATGACGGTCTCTGTCGAAGAGACACACAGCGGATGGGGTCTCGCGTTTCTCGTGGAATTCTTCCAGGAAATACTGGTCCACGCGGTCGAAGTCGTCGAATGCGGCGAAATGTGTGGTGATTCGTTCGTTTTCGAATTACTGGTTCCGCGAGTGCGGTCTGATGCGACGGATACCTACTGACTGGCTGTCGATCGGTTTTTTGCACCCACTCGTGGGCGACTTTGCGCGATTGCCCGGTACCAAAATACCAAAATCACGACGCTCTACTTAAAAATGATACTTCGGTCAACCACGGGCGAATGCCAAGCACCAGCAACTAGCGGGACATCCGCTCGCACGCCACAGAAGCTGACTCAAGCCAATCGCTATTGCCACTGGGCGAGTGATTTCGGATATAAAGCATCCGAAGGTGCGCCAACCTGACTCACACGCGTGAGTAAACGCCACCGGTTGTCATGGACCTAGCGGCTCGTGACAGCCCTACTTCGTGACGCTACCGGCGTATGCACCAAGAGTTGCATCAAGTCGAAGACTGAGAAATAGGACCACAAACGCTCTTACCGACCGTTGGGTTGGTTCACTCACCAAGGCAACGACGGCGATCGATGAGGTCCCCAGACAGCTCCTGACTCGAAAAGTGCGCCGTTATTTCTAACGTAACTGATGGTTCGAACGCACTCGCTTGATCATATTATATTCAAATTAAGGTAACATATGGATGCAGGTTTGGAATTATATGCTCGGCGGCTCAGCGGGAGTGAAGAAGCTGTATAGAGCAGAGATAGGTTCTACTATGCCACGATGACAGTCGCGACGGGGGAATGATGACGGTACTGTTTGATAAGATATGCAAGATGGTTTCTCTCGTGCTCCACTCATCAGCAGTCGTTTCGTGTAACTGGTGGTCGTCGCGAACGCCCTGTAATAACGTCTGAAAGGGAACAAACGGATCTCTACGGCTGGGAACGACATCTGTGGTCTGTCAAACTCTGTAAGCATAGCTAAGCACAACGCCGGAAAGCGATTTGTCTGCCAGGCAGGGACAGCGGAAACGACTCACTTCGCATAGCAGCCTTCAGTTGCCTCGTGGCGAGGTCGCGGTATTGGTGATTCACGATCGCGACTTCATCACAGAGTTGGTCGGTCTCGGTCCCAAGCAGTGTGCAGACTTTCTCGCGGTGCGGTCATGGCGCTCTCCGATCGAGCACACACTATCGGTCAGTCAGTCGCTCAAGCGTCGTTCCTTTCGTCGTCACTCCGAACGTCACCATCGATCGTTTCGCGTTCGATCTCGACCGCCGATGCGGACACGCCGACGCGACCGAACTGGGTTCGGAGGTGTTCCTGGGCCGCCTCGATTGCGCGCTCGCGCGTTTCGAATCCACGAGGCGTGGGTGACTCGAAGGCGACGTTGACGTCGCGGTCGTCGATCCGCTGGACAGTCCCACCACTCTCGACCTCGTAGAAGGCGTCACAGACCCAGACGTACGGCGCTTGGACATCCGCGGCACCCTCGTAACTCGGTGCCGTCTCACCGCGTTCGTACAGCGTCCCAGTCAGTTCCGTGCCACCTGCTCGAGCGCGGATGAGCAACATAGTGAGAGAGAAGCGGCCCATGAACAAAAGTGGGCCGTCCCTCGCGGTTTCAATCCCCGGTACGACCCCGTTGGGCCTCCCCGGAGCGGGTGCGTGTGGTCTCGCCAGAGAGATCGAGTTCCGCCAACACCGGCAGGTGATCGGAAGGATATCGGCCGTCGTCATAGCAGTCACAGCAGACTCCGTGCTGACCGACGGACACATCTCCGGTTACAAAGATATGGTCTATCTTGCGGTCGTGGACAAGGGCCTCGAAATCGGTCCGGGACGTCGACGGACCGTGGGCCGGGTCGGACGATCGCTTCGGTGCACTGTGTAGCGGCGAGTCGCGCTTTCGGGCCCCAACCAGGACGTCGAAGACAGGGTCGCCCGCGACGGCGTTGAAGTCACCGGTGAGGACGATCGGCTCCCCGTCCGCGAGCGCTTCGAGTCGATCCAGAACCAGCTGGGCGCTCTCCTGGCGGGCCCGCGCCCCCTCGTGAGAGAAGTGCGTGTTGGCCTGGAGATGCTGCGTACCGGTCGAGCGATCACGAAGCCGAACCCAGGTGACGATCCGCGGATGACGGGCGTCCCAGCCGAGACTTCCCGGCTCGTCGGGCGTCTCCGAGAGCCAGAACGTCCCCGACGCCACGCTATCGAAGCGGTCCCGACGGTACCCGATCGGCGTATACTCTCCTTCCCTGTCGCCGTCGACGCGACTCGAGCCGACCCACTCGAAGGATTCCAGCCGGTCGGCCAGAAACGCCAGCTGGTGATCGAGTGGCTCCTGTAACCCGACCACGTCGGGGCGGTGAAACCGGATCGTACTGGCGACGGCGTCCCGACGGTGCGCCCAGGCGTGTGCACCGTCCTCGGGAGTGTCGTAACGAACGTTGTACGTCATCGCGCGGAGCCACGCAGCCATTTGCCCGGGCCTTTGGCGGCCAGGGTAAGGACGTTTGTGTCTGGTCAGCTATCACGGGCCGATCCCGGCGGGTCGACGGGGAAACGGGTTTGTCCGTTCGCCCACAGAGGGCAGGTATGTCCGACCTCGGGGACTTCACTGAATTCGACGGCGACCGCGACCGCCCGACGGGCGAGTCGACGGATGGCAGCGACAGGCCGCCGACTGCGGCGGAGACCGACGACGATGACGACTTCGAGTCCGTGTCGGTCACGCCGGCTGGCGAGGAGGGGGGCATCGGCGTCCTCTCGGCGGCTCAGGGACTGACGATCAGCGAGGACGGCGAGGACACCCGGCTGCGCGCCTACGTCACTGTCGGCAACCGCGCGGACGTTCGCATCGGGACCTACCTGCTCGCGCCCTATCCCGACAGCGCGACCGACGAGCGACTGTTCTGTCGGATCACCGCCCTCGAGTACGCCCGGGAGTTCCGGGCCGACGACGCGACCGAAATCCACGCCCGCCGGGCGATGCGTTCGAGCGGCATCGACGAACAGGACTTCAAGTTCATCGCGACGCTGGAACCCGTCGCGATCTTATATGAAGACGAGGACAGCGAGGCGAAAAGCGCCTCGGACAGTCGAGCGGCGGAGCCCCAAGACAGCGACCTTCAGCGCCGGATGACCGACCGCGTCCCCAAACCGGAAACGGTCGTCAGTCACGCCGAGGAACGCTCCGCGATCAAGACCGGGCTGAAGATCCCCGCCGAGGGAGTCTTCCTCGGCCACCTCTCGGTCGGCGGCCAGAAGGTCGAGACGGCCGCTCAGCCGCCGACGATCGACTACCGGCTGACGGACGATTACGACGCCGGCGATCCGCTCGTCTTCCGGCATACGCTCGTCGCCGGCGGGACTGGCTCCGGGAAGACCCACTTCGCGAAGAACGTCCTCCGGCAGTTCCTCGCTGAGGAGCGATCCTACCCCGTCGAGACGGGCAGCGACCGGACGGTCCGGCCGGCGGTCGTCCAGTTCGATCCCCAGGACGAGTACGCCCAGATGCACGACGACGGGGAGTTGTCCGAGGATTTCCGGCGGCGCTGTGAACGCGAGGGCGTCGCCTGTGGCGGCCACGACGACACCGTGGCGTTCGTCCCCGAGGTCGGTGGGGCAACCTACTCCGCGGAACATCACCGCGCCGAACAGGTCGCCTTTACCATCCCGTTCTCGTTGGTCTATGACAACCCCTGGCTGATCGCTGGCAGCGGCCTCAACGATAACCAGTACGGGGCCTTAGTGAACGTCCTTCTGCCGATGTTCCGCGACCAATACGGGCGGGAAGGTACCTACGATCAGTTCACGTCGTTCCTCGACGATCCGGCCCTGAAGGAAGAACTCGACGAAACCGGCCGGGTCCATGAGGCGACCTACGACGCGGTCCGCCGGCGCGCCCGTGGGTTCGGCAATATCTTCGACCAGGATGCCCGCCCGATTACCGATCTGGTCCACGAGTTCGTCCGACCCGGGGGACTGACGGTCGTCCCGACCTACCACATCAACGACTCGCGGGCGACCGAGACGGTCGTGCTCGCACTGTCGTCGCTGCTCGTCGACGAGAAACTCTCGAACGACCCGAGCTTCGAGCGCATCGAGGAGACGCCACTGATCGTCGGGATGGACGAAGCCCACAACTTCCTGACCGACGCCGACAGCGTTCAGGCCCAGAAGGTCATCGGGAAGTTCACCGACGCCGCCAAACAGGGCCGCAAGGAACGGCTGGGCCTGTTCCTCATCACGCAGGATCCCCAGGATATCGCCGATCCCGTCTTCAAGCAGATCAATACCACCGTGGTCCTGAATTTGGGAGACGAGGACGCAATCTCCGCGGTGAACATCCCAAAGCACCTCGAAGAGAAGGTACCTTACATGGAGCAGGGACAGATGGTTGTCTACTCGCCCGATAACTCCGAACCCGTCGAATTGATCGGCCTGCCCCAGTGCGTAACGCGCCACGGCCGGGATTGAACGGATGGACCACTGGGAGGGGCGTGGGCCGGCCGGCACCGAACGTTGATGGGACCGGGCGACGAACACCCGGATATGGGCAAGCATATCCTGGTCCCGCTCGACGGCAGCGAACAGGCCCACGAGGCCTGTGACTTCGCGATGGCGGAGTTCCCCGAAGCCGATCTGACGCTACTGCACGTGATCAACCCCGCAGACGCGGGCTACAGCGTCCAAGCCTCGATTCCGACGTTCTCCGAAGAGTGGTACGAACGCCAGAAAGAAGAAGCCCAGAACCGCTTCGAGGAGATCGAGGCCGAAGCCCGCGAGCGTGGGATCGAGGTCGAAGGCGTCATCGAGGTGGGCAAACCCACGCACGTCATCGTCGAACATGCCCAGGAGCACGATGTCGACCAGATCGTCATGGGAAGCCATGGCCGCTCGGGTGTCTCGCGAATTTTGTTAGGCAGCGTTGCCGAAACGGTGGTCCGGCGCTCGCCCGTTCCGGTGACAGTCATCAGATGAGCAACGGCGTGGCTGCTGGGTCCCTGGGCAGCTCAAGCAGCTGCGTCGACGGCGTCTTTGACTGTCGACCGCACGTCCGCTAAGAGCGCTTTTGCGTCATCGCTTTCGGCGTAGACGCGGATGTACGGCTCGGTCCCACTGGGCCGGACGAGGAACCACGACGCGTCCGGGAGTTCGATCCGGACGCCGTATTCGAGAGAGACGTCTCCATCCGGGAACTGCTCGGGGAGAGCGGTCTCGAGACGATCCATGGCGTCGGCTTTCGCCGCCTCAGGACAGTCGACCGGCTTCTTCTCAAGCGGTCGTTCGGTGACGGGCGCAAGCAACGTGTCTAGCCCTTCGGCGGCGATCAGCCGGGCCAGGACGGCCGCGGTCGCGATGCCGTCGGTCCAGATCCCTAGTTCGGGGTGGATACACTTCCAGGGTTCACCGGCGAAGGCGACGGCCGTCTCCTGGCCTTCGGCCTCGGCCTCGGCGATCCCCTCGTGGAGCAGTCCCAGTGCGGTCCGCTCGACGCGACCGCCAGCCGCTCGGACCTGCTCGTCGACGCGGCCCGAGACGTTCGGCGTCGTCATCACGACCGGATCCGCGGCGTCGCTGTGCTCGACGAAGTACGACGAGAGCACGGCGAGAATCGTATCCTCGTGCACGATCGATCCTGCTTCGTCGACGACGACGATCCGGTCGCCGTCCCCGTCGTGAGCGATGCCGAGGTCGACTGCGTCCCGCTCGCGGACGTACTGGGTCAGGTCGGTGATGTTCTCTGGCGTTGGCTTGCTCGGCCGGCCGGGGAAGTGGCCGTCGACGTTGGCGTGAAGCGTGTGTACCGTGGCGCCGAGTCGGCGAAGAACGTCCGGAGTCCCGAGTGCGGCGACGCCGTTACCGGCGTCGACAGCAATCGTCATGCCATCGAGTTCCTCGCCGTGCTCGCTGGCGTACTCAACGACAGCATCGAGGTAGCCAGCCAGCGGTTCCTCGTGGGTCTGTCGCCCCCATTCGCTCCAGTCTGCCGGGGCGAGTTCGTCCGCGACACCCTGTTCGATACGCTCCTCGTCGGCGGTCGTGTACTCCTCGCCGTCGACGAAGAACTTGATCCCGTTGTCGGCCGAAGGGTTGTGACTCGCTGTGATCATCACGCCGTGCCGACCGCGGGATGCGAACGCCAGTGCCGGCGTCGGCAGCATGCCGGCTCGCACGACGTCCGCCCCGGCACTCTCCAAGCCCGCTTCGAGCGCGGCTGCGATGGCGACACCGGTCTGGCGACCGTCACGAGCGATCACGAACTGCTCGCCGAACTCGCCGGCCGCGCGTCCGACCGACAGCGCGAGTTCAGGGGTGACCTTCTCGGCGACTGGACCTCTGATTCCCGTCGTCCCGAATAGATCCATATTCATGAGTTGAGCTCCGTTCTCAAGTACTTACAGTTCCAGGCCTGGGTGCCAGTGGTCGACGCCGGCCTCGGCCTTTACTTCGTCCATACGCGCGAGGAGCTTCGTGGCCAGGGAGGCGACTTCCGAGGCGCGCTGGTCGCTCTCGGTCCGGAACTCGCCGGTCACGCGATTGGCGTAGACGGCACAGACCGCGCCCGCCCGCAGGCCGTAGACGTTGGCAATCGTCAAGATTGCACTCGCCTCCATCTCGATGTTCGTGACGTTGACCTCCCGGAGATCCTCGACGAGCCGATCCGAGCCGGGAGCCTCGAAGTCTTCGAAACCGGGGCGACCCTGACCGGGATAGAAACTGTCCGCGCTCAGGGTCGTGCCGAGGTGGTAGTTGTAGTCGAGGCGTTCGGCCGCGGCCGCGAGCGCGGAGACGACTTCGTGGTCGGCAGTCGCGGGATAGTCCTCTCGGACGTACTCCTTGCTGGTCCCTTCCTGGCGGACCGCGCCGGTCGTGATCACGAGGTCGCCGACGGAAACCTCCTCACGGATCGAGCCACACGAACCGACGCGGATGAACGTGTCCACGCCGACGCGGGCGAGTTCCTCGACCGCAATGGCCGCACCGGGACCACCGATCCCGGTCGAAGTCACGGAGATCGGGGCCTCATCGTAGGTTCCTGTGACGGTTCGGTACTCGCGGTGGTGGGCCTTCTCCTCGTGCTCGTCCCAGAACCGCACGATCTTCTCGATGCGCTCCGGGTTCCCAGGGAGCAAGACTGTCTCCGCCACGTCCTCGGGGGCCACGGCGAGGTGATACTGTTCGGTTTCGTTTGGATCTTCACTGTCTCCAGGCATCGTGGTACCTTTTTTATGCTGAAATCTTATATAACATTCGCCATCCTACTGCCCACCCCACCGGTCGCCACCGGAGGGAATCACGTCTTATACGGCAGCCTATAGCCGGTTGTGTTCGACAGGAGGACAGACCTGCTCTTGATGTCGAGCAGAAACCGAGAACCCGCAGAATCGAACGGCCATATTTAATTCAAATTATTCAAGTAGAAATTTATGACCGTGGCTCTCTATACCGGCTTTTTCCACGGATCAAGAGAGATAGAAGCGGTCGTGATCTTTTAAGTCATTGCCCCTACTTAAAAGGAAAGAAACAGCATAACTATTATCACTATTCGAGCCGGGATATCTAGCCTGATGTCACAAAACTACGATCGGCGGTCAGTAATCAAGGGGATTGCGGTCGGCGGGATCGGTGTCTCGCTGGCAGGCTGTTCAGGAAACGGTAGCGATACAACCGAACCATCGGGTAACGGCGACAACGGCGGCAGCAACGACGGCAGCACCGAAAACACCGATACGGGCGGGTCCTCGGGCGGGGACGCCCACCAGGTCGGAATGGTGTACTCGACTGGTGGCCTGGGTGACAATTCCTTCAACGACATGGCCCACCGGGGTATCCAGACGGCCACGGAAGAGTACAACCTCAAGTTCCAGAACGCTGAACCGGAGTCTCCGAGCGAGTTCAGCACGTTCCAGCGACAGTTTGCGACCTCGTCGAGTCCGGAATACGACCAGATCTTCGCGATCGGGTTTTCCCAGAAGAGCGCCCTCCAGGAAGTCGCACCGGACTTCCCGGACCTGAAGTTCACGTTCGTCGACGCGACGACCGACCTGGACAACGTCGCGAACTATGTGTTCAAGGAGCACGAAGGTTCGTTCCAGGCTGGCATTCTTGCCGGAATGTTGACGAGCCAAGAGTTCTCCGCCGGCCCGAGTCAAACGGACCCAGACTCGAACACGATCGGGTTCGTTGGCGGGAAAGAAACGAGGCTAATCAAGAAGTTCGAGGCTGGCTACCGATTCGGTGCAAAGCAAGTCAACGAGAACGTCAAGATCAACGTGGCGTACTCCGGTTCCTGGAGTGAACCGAGTACCGGTCAGTCGATCGCCAACTCGATGATCGACGACGGCGCAGACGTCCTCTACCACGCCGCAGGTGGGACCGGTGTCGGCGTCCTCCAGGCCGCCTACGAGCGCGGTGCCTTCGGGATCGGCGTCGACGCCCGCCAGTCCGAGACGCTCACGGAATACAACGGGGCGATCCTCGGAAGCATGGTCAAACAGGTCGACGAGGCAGTCATCACTTCGGTCGGCAACGCGATCAACGGAGAATTCCGCGGCGGCGAGACCACGACACTCGGACTCGCAGAAGAGGGTATCGCGCTGCTGTATGGCACGGAGATCGGCGACCAGATCCCACAGGAGATCAAAGACGAGATCGAGGCCCAGAGTCAGACTGTCATCGATGGCGACGTGACGGTTCCGTCTCATCCTGACGACCTCTGATCTGTCTCGACCGCGTCGGATAATAATATTTATTTGATACGATGGCACAAACGACACAACCACCGGAGGACGATACCGGAGGGAGTACAGACCCGGGTCCGGCGGTCAGGATGGAAAACATCACCAAGCGGTTCCCGGGCGTCGTCGCGAACGACCAAGTCACCCTCGAAGTAGAGCGTGGTTCGGTCCACACGTTGCTGGGCGAGAACGGGGCGGGCAAGTCCACGCTGATGAACGTCCTGTACGGGCTCTACCAGCAAGAAGAGGGGACAGTCTACCTGAACGGCGAGGAGATAAACTTCCAGACGCCACAGGACGCAATCGACGCCGGGATTGGGATGATCCACCAGCACTTCATGCTGGTCGATACGATGACCGTCGCCGAGAACGTCACGCTCGGCAACGAACCACGCAAGTGGGGCGGGTTCGCGTACGACGCAGCGAGCGCCCGCGAGGCAGTCCGGGAACTGAGTGAGACGTACAACTTCGACCTGGACCCGACCGACAGGGTCGAGGATATCAGCGTCGGAGAGAAACAGCGCGTCGAGATCCTCAAGACACTCTATCGCGGGGCCGACGTGTTGATCTTCGACGAGCCGACGGCCGTGCTCACCCCCCAGGAGGTCGACGAGCTGTTCCGGATCGTCGACGAACTGACGGCGGAGGGCAAGACGCTGATCTTCATCACACACAAACTCGGCGAGGCGATGGAGATCTCCGATGACATCACTGTCCTCCGGGACGGCGCGAACGTCGGGACGGTCGACCCCGAGACGGCGACCCGAGAGAGTCTCGCGGAGCTGATGGTCGGCCGGGAAGTAATGCTCGAAGTGGACAAAGACGAGCGGCAGGCCGGCAATCCCGCCCTGTCGATCTCCGATCTCGTCGTCGAGAACGACGACGGAGTGCGACAGGTCAACGAAGTCGACCTGACGGTCCACGAAGGTGAGGTTCTCGGCATCGCGGGCGTCGACGGCAACGGCCAGTCACAGCTCGTCGACTCGGTCGTTGGTCTCGAAGAGCCCAAGGAAGGCACGGTCGAGTTCAACGGCGAGGACGTGACAGACATTTCCAGGCGAAAACACATCGAGCGTGGAATGTCGTTCGTCCCCGAGGACCGCCAGGAACGCGGGCTCGTGATGGACTTCGATCTCGTCGAGAACTCGCTGCTGGGCAATCAGTACGATCCCGGCTTCACGAACGGCCCGCGAGTTGACTGGGGCGCGACCCGTGACCACGCCGATCGGATCATCGACCGCTACGACGTGCGAACGCCGAGCGCCGAGACAGCCTCGGAGTCACTTTCGGGCGGGAACCAACAGAAAGTCATCGTCGGCCGGGAGATCCTCCGGGATCCCGACGTGATCGTCGCGTCCCACCCGACCCGGGGGGTCGACGTCGGGAGCATCGAGTTCATCCACGACCAGTTGGTCGAGCTTCGCGACGAGGGCAAGGGCGTCCTGTTGGTCTCCTCGAAGCTCGACGAAGTCCAGCAGCTTTCGGACCGTCTCGCGGTCATCTACGAGGGCGAGATTATGGACATCGTGGATCCCGAGGAAGTTACCGATCGGGACGTCGGCCTGCTGATGGCCGGTGAGATGCCCGACGAATACGGGGGTGGCGACGAATGAGCAAGCGCCAGTATCCCGCTCCAGTACAGCGGTTCCTCCAGTTTTTCGTCGGGAATTCGGTCGTCGAACGGATTCTGATAAGCGCTGCTGCACTGATCACGGCCGTCATCGTCAGCAGCCTCATCGTCCTCGTGGCCGGGTATCTCTCCGGGGAAGCGTACAACCCCCTCGAGATCTTCGCCGTGCTGGTCAACGGGGCCTTCGGCTCGCCGTTCGACCTTGACTCGGCACGGCTGTTCACCGAGGGCTGGTCGCCAATCAACTTCTCGATGGGGACGACCCTGAAGGAGACGACGCTATTGATCTTCGCCGGGCTCGCCGTCGCCGTTGCCTTCCGCGGAGATCTGTTCAACATCGGCGTCCAGGGCCAGCTCGTCCTAGGTGGTCTGGCTGCCGCTCTGTCGCTGGTCTGGGTTGCGCCATTTGTCCCGGGCGGGCTCGTTGGGACGCTCCTGTTGATCCCGTTCGGCCTGCTGATCGGTGCGATCGTCGGCGGGCTCTACGGCGCGATACCGGGGGCTCTAAAGGCTTACGCGGACGCCAACGAGGTGATCACGACGATCATGCTCAACACCATCGCCACTGGGACGGCCTTTTTCCTCGTTTCGGCGTACTTCGCCGATCCGACGCTCCAGAGCGTCAAGACCCGGTCGATCCCGGATTTCGCCCGGCTCAACGGGATCGTCTTCCCCCAGGGCGGTCAGTTCTCGATCGTCGCACTTTTGCTCGCGCTGGTAGCGACGGCCGGGATCTACTACATCCTGCGGTACACGAGCTTCGGGTACGACCTGCGCGTCTCGGGGAAGCAGGCGGCCGCGGCACTGTACGGTGGTGCGAACGCCGAACGAATGGTCGTCTCGACGATGACGCTGTCGGGCGCGCTCGGCGGTATCGCGGGCGCGATGTGGTCGATGATGGTCATCGGCGCGTGGCGACAGGGCGTCCCCTCGATCGGGTTCGACGGCATCACCGTCTCGGTGCTCGCCGGGAACAACCCGATCGGCGTCATCCCCGCGGCACTGCTGTTCGGCGTCCTGAAGGGCGGGTCGAACGCGATCAACTTCCAGTTGGGCGTCCCGCCGGAGCTGGTTGCCGTTCTCCGTGGGATGATCATCCTGTTCATCGCAATGCCGGAGGCCTTCCGGATGCTGGGCAACCGGCTGGGGATCGAACCGAACCCTGCTGCGACGAGCGGAGGTGGCGCCAATGAGTAGCGCATCGGCCGATGGCAGTGCGCTCGCGAGCGTTCGCGGCTGGTTCGCAAGCGTGGGACGCATTCCGCGACTCGTCTTTGGAGTGTTCCTCGTCGCGGGGATCTTCGGTGCGGCGATCAATATCCTGATGCCGGGATCACGACCCGCGACTGTCGCCGGCATGTTCAACGTCAGCTTCGTCGAGTCGACGCTACGGATCGCCGTCCCGATCGTCTTCGCCGGGCTGGGCGGTATCTTCGCCGAGAAGAGCGGTGTCATCAACATCGGTCTGGAAGGCCTGTTGATTATCTCGGCGTTCACCGCCGTTGCGGTCACGCACCTCGTTTCGGGCGGGTCGGCCGCCGCCCAGTCGACAGTCTGGCTCGGACTGTTCGCCGGCGTGCTGGCGAGTACGTTCCTCGCGTTCGTGTTTGCCGTCCTCGTCATCGAGTTCCGGGCGGACCAGATCATCGCCGGCCTCGCCATCTGGCTGGTCGGACTCGGACTCGGACCGTTCCTCAGTATCGTCATCTGGGGATCGGTCAACAGCGCGAGCGTCGCGACGCTGAACACGGTGACGGTTCCGGGACTCTCTGCAATCCCGGTTCTCGGGCCGATCCTCTTCGACGCGAGCCCGATCGTCCTCCTGATGCTGATAACGATTGTCGTCTCGTGGTTCGTCCTCAATCGCACGAGCTTCGGTCGATGGATCGAGGCAAGCGGGGAGAACCCCTCCGCACTCGATACCGCTGGTGTCGACGTCCACCGCGTGCGGTACGTCGGTGTCGTCCTCTCGGGGGTCCTCTCCGGGCTTGGCGGTGCCGGGCTGGTCCTCGGTCGTGCCGGTCGCTTCATCGGGAGCGGCCAGACGATGATCGGCGGGGACGGCTTCATCGCGATCACGACCTACCTCTTCGGTAACTACAACCCGATTGGAACGGCAGCAGCAGGGATCCTCTTCGCTGGGCTGGATGCCCTACAGATCCGACTCCAGCAGATCCCGTTCATCCCGGCTCCGACCGAGCTAATCCGGCTGGTACCGTACGTCTCGGTCATCATCGTACTCGCGTTCGTCGGGTACACGCGCCTACCGGCCGAAGCCGGCGAACACTACGAGTCCGGTGAAGAGTAGGGCAATACCAGTCTTTTATAGTAGTTTATATTTGAATATCACTTCGTTTTGCGGGCGGATCGAGCCCAAAGTGTGGAAACTGTACCCGCGTCACCTACCGATGACAGCATATTATCGGTAATATAGCCCATAATCAAGGTGTTTTATTGTGTTGAATTCGAAGGTACTTTTAAATATCAATTCTATATATACCAGTGATGGTCTGTAGAAAGTCACTGCTGGCAGTGTTCTTCACCGTCATACTGGTGCTGTCGGTTTTTGCAGGAAGCGTTGGTGCAAGCACTGTCGCTATCGAATCAGGAACAGACACCCAAGCGATCGACCAATCACCTGTCAACGAGCTAGTTACTTGACAGTTGTCTGACGATTGTCCACAGTCCGAAGAATCAGCTAACCTCAACAGGAGTGGAGCGGGCGTCGAGGTCCTGATCGATGGGAGCCATCGCGGCTCGACGTTGACGACGTTCGCGAACGCGTTGTCCGAGCGCGGGTTCGCGGTCACGACCAAACAGGCCGGTAATGGCGAAGGGTTGACGACAACGGATCTCTCGAAGTTCGACGTCGTCGTCATCCCGGTTCCCCAACGCCCCTACACGGAAGCCGAACTGCAGAAGATCCACGAGTACGTCGAAAGCGGTGGATCGCTTTTCGCGGTTGGCCAATGGACGGATCCGCTCCGTGGGAAGGCCAAAGATATCAACGCCATCACGGACCGGTATGGGCTACACTTCAACGGCGAGACGAACTCGTCGCTACGGAACATCCAGGATCCGACCGACACGACGGTCGAAGATTACGACTGGCGGGTCTTGTTGCACAACACCGTCGATCACCCGATCACGAACGGCGTCGAAACCATCGAGTACGACGGCGTTGGCCTCAACGTCAGCGACGGCGGAATAGGGACGCAGTCGCCGTTGCTGTACGGCGACGAGGACACCTACGAATTCACGTATTCCACCAGCGAAAAGCGCTTCGAGCGCGGCAAAGAGATCGTCGGCGGGGCTGCCGCCTGGGACATCGGGCAGAACGGTCGGGTCGTCGCCTTCGGGAGCCAGAAGACGTTGACCTCCTACATCAAAGAGTCCTGGCGGGAGGAACACGTCCAGACCGACTCCCGTCGGTTCGTCATGCGGACGATGAAATGACTCGCCGCGTCCGGCCACCTCGAAAAGCCCGATCAGCCTGTCGCCGAGCGCGGTCTTGCGGTCAAGGGCGGCGAAACGTCGACGAACGAATCGATCGTCCTCCGAAACAAGGAGGTCGCGTTCACAATCGGCACCAAAACGAACGGACCATTCGGTGCGTTGCCGGGCGGGATCTACGACGCCGCCGCCTACGGAATGACCACCGACCGGATCGGAGTAGCCGAGTTTTCGGCCAACAACTTCGGTGCCTGGGCAGACTACGAGTCGTTCGATCTCACGAACGCGTCCGGACCTGACGGGGCGGCCGTCGTGACTGCGAGAGGGTACGTCAAGGAGAACCCCGACGTGTCGATCACGACCAAGTACGTGCTCGAAGCCGGTGCCAAGCACGTCTGGGTGAACACCACGATGGAGAACACCGGCGATACGCGGTACCCCGCAAACGAGAGCAAACAGCTCCTCAGTGGCCTCGCGCTGAGTTCCGAGGGGCTCTCGACGTGGCTGCCCGGGATCGGCGACAACAGTGAAGGCCGGTCCAGTCCCGGCAGTAATCCCGCACTCACCGAACCCTGGGCCGCGCTCTCCGGCGATCGCGTGACCTACGGCGTCTGGGGTGCCGCGGGATCGTTCGACGTCTACACCGCTTCGACGACGTGGGCCGACCCGTGGCTCCAGCACAGTATCGAGGCCGGTGAGACTGCACAGGTCGATTACGCGTTCTACGTCGGTGCCCACGGCGGAACGAGCCAACTGAGCGAGTATTACGCCGATCAACACGGCGAGGAGCTCGGAACCGTCTCCGGAACGATTGAAACGGCCGCAGGCGAAGATGTCCCGAAGGCGGAAGTCGTCGTGAACCACGACGGCGAAGCCTACACCTACACGGTCGGCACTCAAGACGGAGAGTACAGCCTCAAACTCCCCGCGGGCGAGTACGCGCTCCAGGCGGACGCCGAGGGCTTCGCCGCCTCGGACACCAAGACAGTGACCGTCACGGCCGGCGAGACGGAGAACGTCCGGTTCAGTTCGCTGGAGGGGCCGGCCCCGGTCAACGTCACTGCGATGCTGGAACACGACGGGACGACTGAGCGAACCGACGCGCGGATCACCGTCAAGTCCGAAAGCGGCACGACGCTTCAGACGGTGTACACGAAGCCGATCCCGGTCGGTCAGCAGTCGTTCCGACTCCCGCCGGGCAACTACATGCTAGTGTTCAACCACGGGACGAACTACGTCGCCGAGCCCGTCACCAAGAACATCACTGTCCAGCCCGGTAATCCGGTTAACGTCAGCGCGACGATCACCGAGGAACTCGATCCGAGCAAGCGAGACTGGATCGGCGTCGAACCCCACGCCCACTCGGGAGTGAGCTTCGACGGTCGGACGCCGACCGACATGTTCCTGGCCGTTCAGCTATCCTCGGGCGTCGACATGGCGTTTATCTCCGACCACAACGCCATTGGCGCTTGGGGATCGCTGAGCAGTCAGGCCAAGCAACGCGGGCTCAAGCTCATCCGGAGCGAGGAGATCACGACCGGCGATCTCGGTCACTTCAATCCCTATCCCTTGCACGGCGAGGAAGTAATCGACGCCGAGGGGACGCTGGTCGAGTTCATTCAGGAGTCCCGCGAACGTCACAACGCGACGGTCTTCCAGATCAACCACCCCGGCGATCGGTTCGTCGACCTCTCTGGGGCCCCCGGCCAGCACATGCAGTACCTCGAGATGATCGACGCGATCGAAGCCTACAACGGGATCTACGATCCCGAAGACAAAAACAGCGTCAAGGGCCTGTTCAACCTCTGGAACAAGGGGTACACGCATATCGCGGCGACCGGGGTCAGTGACGACCACAACTGGAAGGCGTTCCCGACGAAGTACGGTACCGCTCGTACGCATGCGTATGTCGAGGGCGACGTGACGCCCGAAAAATGGGCCCATGCCGTCAAAGACGGTCACACCTACGCAACGTACGGTCCGGCAGTGGAGTTCACCGTCGAGGAGGAGATCCCCGGTGAGACGGTCACGACGACCGCCGACTCCTCGGTCGAAGCGTCCGCGACCGTCCGCAACGTAGACGACCTCGCGTACGCACATGTGATCCGAAACGGGACGGTCATCGCGAACGTCTCTGTGGACGGAACCAAAGATTCCATCTCCGAGCAAGTGGCGATCGAGGGCGAAGGCGACGCCTGGATCGCCTTCCGCGTCGTCGACGAGGAGGGCGACCGGGCGTTGACCAGTCCGGTCTGGATCGACGTTGAGGCGGGCGAAGCGCCCACTCGAACGTCGACCGATACGGTCACTGAAACCGGCACGGAAACGCCGGCCGAGACGACGCCTACCAGCGGGCCCGGATTCACAGCCGCGATGGCGCTAGTGGCGCTACTCGGTGGGGCACTAATCGTATATCGTCGGCGAACCTGACACCATGAACGACGGCACCCATTCAGCAACGCGTCGAGGCGTCCTATCCGCGATCGGACTTGCGGTCGCGGGCACGATCACCGGCTGTAGCGGTTTCACTGGCCAGCGCGACCCGACGTCGTCGGATGGGGGCCAAACGACGGGTCGTTTCTCACCGACAGTGGCGACCACGGCGGATCGGTCAGGTGAGTCCACCACAGCGCGCTCGGCCACCGGGGAACACGAGTACGACGACGATCGGCCGTTGTCAGCGTTCCAGCAGAAGCTGGAGGACAGACTCGTTCCCGTCTCGTCGGTGGACGTCGTCGACAAGCGAGTACAGGTAACCTACATCGCACGGAGCGAACGCGGCCACGAGGTCGCCGCAGGCATCGAGGCGATCGTCGTCTCGTTCATCCAGGTTCACAGACACAGGTGGGACGTCGAGGCCGTCGACGCAACGATCATGGACGAACACGATACGGACACCGAGATGGGTCGGTGGCGACTCGAAGCGCGCTGGGTCGAAAACACACTCGACGGGGAGTGGTCCAGAACGAAGTTGCTAGACCGGACGCTGTCGACGTATCACGGCGAGCCACTCAAACAAGACGACGACCATCACGGTGGCGAAACGGACGAACACCACCACGACGAAATCACCGACCATCAACACGAGTGAGTGCTGGAGCGTCTCGACCGGCTGGTCGGACGTCATTCTCCCCGGAGTTTGCAGGTAACGGAAAACGAGTCTACCGATCCTGAAGGTTCCCCGGCTTCATCGCATCCGGAAGCAGTCCACCCAGCGTGTACTGTTTGATCCCGTCGTCGTCCTCAGTGAAGATCTCGAAAGAGTCGTCACAGAACTCGGCGAACGTCTGGCGACACATCCCGCAGGGCGTGACGCCGTCGTTTTCCGCCGAGACGACCGCGACCCGCTCGAAGTCGGTGTGGCCGTCACGGATCGCGCCCATCACAGCGAGTTCCTCGGCGTGGAAGCTATTGGAGTAGTTGACGATCTCGACGTTGAATCCCCGGTAGACCTCGCCACTCGCTGTCTCAAGGGCTGCACCGACTGGATACTCGGAGTAGGGAACGTACGCCTCTTTCCGGGCTTCGTGTGCCGCTTCGATGAGTGTTTCGGGCTCCATGCCAGGGGGTACGATCGGAACTTATTATAAACTACCGCTTTATAAGCCCAGGGCTATATAATGGTTTATCCGTCCCAGCGTGTGAAGTTCGACCATGGAAGACGACGTTTCCGGTGAGATGTCCAGCGAGGTGGACGTCCGATCGGTGCTGGACGCACTCCCGATCCCGGCGTACGTACTCGACGACGATCAGACGGTGATTCACTGGAGTGACGGTCTCGAGCCGTTGCTCGGATTGAGTCGCGAAGAGATGTTGGGTACCGACGAGTACTTCGGCCGCGACGACGACGGCAACCGAATCAAGACGCTGGCGAACAAGGTCGTCGACGATCCTCACGAGGCCGACCACAACGACCGGGTCACGCGCGTCTCCTCGCCGTACACGGAAACGCCAGTTTATGAGTCGAAGCTCTGGCTGGAGAACGACGCCGGACAGCGGCGATACGTCCGGTTCAACGCGATGCCGATCTTTGCGGACGGTGATCTCTCTGCTGTCGTGCAAATATGCCGGGACGAAACCGATCAACGGCGACGCCAGGAACACACAGAAGCGCTCGTCGAGGAAGTCATCGAAACCCTGTCGGCCGTGAGCGAAGGTTCGCTGGACGCGCGGGCGTCCTTCGAAGAGACAGAGCACGTCCCGGCACACCTACTCGACATCCTCGAGCAGGTCAACGAGACGGCGACACGACTCGAACGGGTCGTCGAACAGGTCGACACGCAGGCGACGGAGTTGACTGAGTCGGCGACCGAAACCGCCACCGAAGCGGGCCACATTACCGACCTCGTCGAGGATCAGGCCCGTGATCTCGGTCAGGCGGTGACCGAACTCGAGAACTTCAGCGCCCGGATGGAAGAAGTCGCGGCCAACTCAGACCAGATCGCGACCGCCGCCGAACGGAGCCTACAGACGGCCGAAGACGGGATCGAGTCCGGGAGACGCGCCCGAGAAAGCGCGACAGAGCTGGCCGAGACCGGCGACGAACTCGTCGAGACAGTCCAGGCACTCGAAGATCGCACAGGAGAGATCGAGACGATCGTCGAGGTGATCCAGGACGTCGCCGACCAGACGAACATGTTGGCGCTGAACGCCTCCATCGAGGCCGCCCGCGCTGGCGAGGCCGGCGAGGGATTCGAGGTCGTCGCCGAGGAGGTCAAAGGGCTGGCCGAGGAAACAGGCGAACACGCCGAACAGATCGCCACCCAGGTAGAGACCGTCGAAACCCAGACCGATCAAACGGCCGCCGCCATCGAACGCGCCACGACGGAGATCGAGGCGACCTCCGAGGAAGTCGAACGGGCGCGTGACGCTTTCGAAGACATCGAAACAGAGATCGAGGAGGTCACGACGGGGATCGCCGAGATCGCCGAAGCGAACGACGATCAGGCGGCCGCGATAGAGGAAGTGACGACGACCCTCGAAACCGTTCGCGATCGTGCCAAAGAGGCAAGCGAAGCCAGCCAGTCGATAAGCGAGCGCACCGACGCCCAGCGACAGTCGATCGAACGGCTTGCCGATCTCGTCGCCGAACTTGACGGCGAGTGACCCGACGCCGCGGCCATCACTGAAGGCCCCGGTACTGTGGAACTCGACGTAAAAAACCGCATCTTTCATCGCAGAATCAGTACGCTCGCCCGCCGCAAATCGGGCCGATCACAGACCGAGAGCGTCCACCAAATCGAACCCGTAATCGAGGAATCCCATCAACCGGTACCCCAGGAAGATGCCAACGATACCCATCACACCGGCGAGACTGGGTGGTGCCGGGATCGGCACTTCAAAGAAGCCGAAGACGATACCGGTCAACAGACCAGTCAGCGTCGCGAGCGCGACCAGAGTCGCGTTCATTGGGCCACCCCACGTTCCGTGCGCGTACGATTCGAACGCAGTCCGGTAGTCCGGACGAGGGCGTTCGGCGAGTCGATCCGGCGACGCCCGGCCAATCCGGCGTCGTCCGGCGACACAGCGCGGAACCGTTCCCCGCGACTGTCGCGTGGCAGTTCAATCATAGACACGCGATTTTAGTCGGATTCCACTGATAAGTACTGCGATCCATTATAAGGAAAGACGCATTATAAATGGAGAGTAGGTTTAGAGCTGTGTCGCGGTGTCGAGCGCGATTTCGATCGCTCGACCGACGTTGTTTTTGGCCTTGTCGGGGAGTTCGCGTTCGTCGGTCGCCCCTTTCTGGGTCCCCTCGACGAGGTTGCCGTCGACTGTGCAGATCGCACCCGCCCGCATGCCTCGACGGCGGGCGAGGGTAAACAGCGCCGAAGCCTCCATCTCGACGGCGAGAATGCCTGCCTCTTCCCAGTCGGCAACGATTTCCTCGGGTTCGTTGTAAAAGGCGTCGTCGGTGGCGATCGGACCGACGTGAACGTTTTCGTCGTTGGCCTCGGCCGTCTCGACGAGGGACGTGAGGACGTCGTAGTCGGCGACGGCGGGATACTCCGGGGACTCGTAGCGGTCGCTCGTCCCCTCGTTTTTCGCGGCGGCAGTCGCAACCACCATGTCGCCGATCTCGATCCCCTGTTGGAGTCCCCCAGTCGTTCCGACGCGGATGAGGGTCTCGACGCCGACGTTGGCCAGTTCCTCGATCGCGATGGCGGCCGACGGTGAGCCGATACCTGTCGAGACGATCGTTAGATTCTGCCCCTCGTAGGTCCCGTTGACGACCTTGAATTCTCTGTTTCTCGCGACCGTCTCGACGTCTCGGCAATAGGAGGCGATCCGATCGACCCGGTCGGGATCACCCGGCGACAGGACAATATCAGCCAGCTGGTCCATCTCGATCTGCAAGTGGGACTGTTTCAGCATAGTGGCCCGTTCTGGGTCGATCGACAAAAGTTTATGTCTGATCGCGGCGGTTGCCGCGTTTCGATCAGTCGCGATCGGACCCTCTCCGGGACGGCCCGATCGGTCAACGGTCGACGTACTCACCGACGAGCGGTTCGACGCGACGGTACGTCTCCGCCGGAATAGCCTCGGGCTCGGTGTTGACGGTCCCCTCTAGTGCGCTGTGACACGCACACGTGTGGTCCTCCGGGAAGGTCTCGACAGCGCGTTGGACGGCCTCTTTGAGAACTGACTCATTTTTCGCCGCGTTCGCGAGGACTTCTTCGAGCGTTACCTCTGCATCGTCCTTCCAGACGTCCCAGTCGGTCACCCCAGTGATCGTCGCGTAGCTAAGCTCGGCCTCGCGGGCAAGTTTGGCTTCAGGAATCGCTGTCATCCCGACGACGTCCCACCCCTGTGCCCGATAGAATTCGCTCTCGGCACGAGTCGAGTATTGGGGACCCTCGATGCAGACGTACGTTCCGCCCCTGCGGGCGGTCTCGTCGGTCGCCTCGTCGACGGCGTCCGCGAGATGTCTCTGCAACTCCGGACAGAACGGATCGGCGAATCCCTGATGGACGACGATTCCGTCGCCGAAAAAAGAGTACTCCCGCTGGCGGGTCCGGTCGAAAATCTGGTCCGGGACCACGATGCTCCGGGGCGGGATGTCCGGCGAGAGGCTCCCGACCGCATTCGTCGCGATGACGTGGGTAACCCCGAGGTCCTTCAGAGCGTAGATGTTCGCCCGATAGGGAACCTCTGTCGGTGAGTATTCGTGGTTAGTACCGTGTCGCGGGACGAACGCGAGTTCCCGGCCCGTACCGGCAAGCGTCCCGAGCGTGATCGGCGCGCTCGGATCGCCAAAGGGAGTCTCGATCTCGACTGTCCGCGTATTCTCCAGCGGAAGGGCGTCGTAAATGCCGCTTCCGCCGATGAACCCAATCGGCATACTGTGAGGTACCGTCGCCAGTCATATAGCCGTTGATGACCCGTGGCCCCGGGACAACACGCGCGTCGAAGGCGGCGGATTCTTGGTGGTAGCGAGAGTGGTCCCGCGTAATGACCCACCAGCGAGTTCGCTCGGTGTCGACGCAGATCGAAAACCGAGACATTCGTGGGGCCGCGACGATCGCCCGCGAGACGGTCCAGGCCCTGCAGGCCCAGGCAGCGGACGCACAAGCGGACACGCCCGAGGACTTCCGGGCGACGATGCGGGAGACAGCCCGGATCCTACACGACGCTCGCCCCGACGACGACAGCCTCTTGAACGCGCTCAGATACGTCTTCCAGCGCATCGAAGGAGAAACCGTCGCGGAGTTGCAGGAATCGACGAAGGCCGCGGCTCGGAGCTTCCAGGAGAACATCGAGAACGCACGCGAGGAACTCGGACAAATCGGGTCCCGACGACTCCGGGACGGCGACACGGTCATGGTCCACTCTCACTCCGCAGACGCCCTCTCGACGGTCGAGCACGCGCTGGCAGACGGCAAGGAGATCGACGCGATCGTCAAGGAAACACGTCCCAGAAAACAGGGCCACATCGCCGCCCAGCAACTTCAGGAGTGGGGCGTCACAGTCACACTGATCGTCGACAACGCGGCACGTCGGTATCTGGACGATGCGGATCACGTCATCGTCGGTGCCGACAGCATCGCCGCGGACGGGTCGGTCGTGAATCGGATCGGAACGAGCGACCTGGCGGTCATCGCTCGCGAGCGCGGGGTTCCCGTGACCGTCGCCGCCCAGACGCTCCGGCTCCACCCGGACTCGCTGACGGGCCACAACGTCGACATCGAGATGCGCGCAGAGCGGGAGGTCGTCGACACCCCAACACGTGAACAGATCGGCAACGTTCGCGTCGAGAACCCTGCCTTCGATGTGACGCCCGCGCGCTATGTCGATGCGATCGTCACCGAACGCGGCCAGTACCCACCCGAGAGCGTGGTGACACTCATGCGGGAACTCTACGGCGGCTCGACGAAAGACCCCTGGCTCGAGGACTGAGCGTCTCCTCCGACGGATGAACCCGTCTTTTATATGCCAAGCAGTACTTAATGGAAGCGTATGGACGACGTACTCTCTCGAATCGAACACACCGTGCTCGGTCCGGAAACGACACCCGCGGACGTACGGACGCTGCTAGACGAGGCGAGCGAATACGGGTTGCGAGCGTGCATTCCACCCTGCTACCTCGAAATGGCCGACGAGTACGCCCCGGATGTCAAAGTGGCGACCGTCATCGGCTTCCCCCACGGGAACAACACTCCCGAGGCCAAGGCCCAAGAGGCGGTCGACGCGGTCGATGCCGGCGCGGACGAACTCGATATGGTCATGAATGTCGGTCAGCTCAAGGCGGAGGAAGACGACGCCGTCCGCGAGGACATCGAAGCAGTGGTGGCAGCGACGACCAAGCCGGTGAAGGTGATCATCGAGACGCCGCTTTTGAACGAGGAGGAAAAGCACCGTGCCAGCCAGCTAGTCGCCGACGCCGGTGCGGATTTCGTCAAGACGGCAACCGGCTTCGGCGGCGGTGGCGCGACTGTCCCTGACGTCGAACTCATGAGCGAGTACGCACCCGTAAAAGCAAGTGGCGGGGTCGGTTCCTGGGCGGACGCCGAGGCGATGTTCGAGGCCGGCGCGGCCCGCATCGGTGCCTCAAGCGGCGACGTGATCGCACAGGAGTATCTGGACCAGCACGAAGAGTAATCCGCCTTTAGTGCGCCAGTAGTCGCTTACACATCTTGCATCGTCGAGCGGAGCGAGACGTTCGCTGCGCACGAGTGTCACGAGTGCGCAGGTAGTTTTTCCCACCGGGAGAGCGAGCTCTCCCGAGCCCACACTCACTGTGTTCGTGTGGACCAATTTTTGCGACGAGCGGGTTGCGGGCCGACGGCCCGCAACCGGATGACGTGGCGGAGGAGACGGCGTCCGCCGTCTCCGATCGGGACAGTGAAACCGCCCCGACCGCCACGCGGTTCGATCGCGACAAATGGAGCGATCGAACCCGAGGAGTAAAAAGTGGTCTCAGAAGATGCTCGCTTGTTGGTAGACGTCGATGCCGTCGAGAGTAATGGCGTAGGGTTTGGTCTGGCGAGAGTGGTTTGCGTTGCGGATTTTCTGGATTTCGACGGCCAGACGGGTCTCCTGGGTGTCCCCACGGACATACTGGAGGACGAACACGGCATCGGTCAAGTACTCGATGATGCCGTGTCTAGAGGCATAGGGATTGTCCTCGCTGGCCTCGCTAGTTACCATCGTCGTCACGCCCGCAGCCTTCAGCGATCGGGTGAAGTCGAACACCTCCGTCCGACGACGAGATTGATCGTCGTACATCATCTCCAGCAGCGAGACGGAATCGAGCACCAGCCGGTCGGCACCGAACTCCCGAACGAGTTCAGGGAACTCCCCGCGGATGTTCTCCAGGCTGTTGGCCATCTCGACCGGATCGAGGTCGACGATCGCCAGCCGGTCCTCACGTTCGTAGCGGTCGAATTCCCATCCCCGTTCGTTGGCAGTGTCGATGATGCTCTCGCGACTTTGTTCTAACGTGACGAAGACGGCGTTCTCCCCGCTCTGGAGGCCGTGGTTGAGAAACTGCAGTCCGAAGGTCGTCTTTCCGGTCCCCGGTGCCCCGATGACGACCATCAGGTGGCGACTGGGGATGCCGCCCTGGATCATCTCGTCGAGCCCCTCGATGCCGAGGTTGATCCGAGGGATCTCCGAATCGAAGTCCTCATCGTCGAAGCCGCCGGTTTCGGCGTCTTCGCCCCCCTCAGGTCCCCCTGCCGATGCAAGCGCACTAGCGAAGTCCTCCTCGAACAACGAGTCGTCCGCTCCCTCGTCAGCAACGTCGATACCCCCGGCGCCCACGGATGCTGCGGCGTCGGTAGTCTCGGCGTCCATCGCGCCCGTGGTGTCGGCGGCCTCATCGTCTCCGGGAGCCATGGCATCGGACTCACCGGTGGTCGAGACACTATCGGTAGCCTCGGCATGCGGACCGAGTTCGTCCTCACCAGCGGTTTCGGATCGCTCACTGGCCGAGCTGTCTTCCCCTTCGGAAAACCAGTCCGCATCGTTGGTCAGTTCGGACGGGTCGACCTCTTCGTCGGCTTCGTCGGCAAGCGCCCGCTCGAACCAGTCTTCGTCGGCTTCGTCTTCACTCATGGCCGCCCTCCCCGGCCGGTTGCCATATCCGTATTTCACACCAGAGTTCAATAACTCTGTCCGTCGTCGGAGATGCTACGATTTTATGAGTGGGGGCGAGCAACCACGAGGTATGAAGCTCGGACTCGTCGGGCAGAAGGACAATCCACGAGCCCACTCGCTGGTCGAAGCCGTTCGCATGGACCTCCGGGGCGAAGGTGTCGACATCGTCGTCGACGACGTGACGGCCCGAGCACTGACGGACAACGGCCACGAGACCTACGGCGGCGTCGCCACACCGGAACTCGAGCCGCCCGAAAGCATCTCCATCGAGGAGATGAGCGACTGCGATCTCGTCGTCTCGATCGGCGGCGACGGCACGTTTCTCCACGCCGCCCGCGGCTCCGCCGGGACGCCGATCATGGGCGTCAACCTTGGCGAAGTTGGCTTTTTGAACGCCGTCTCGCCCAACGACGCCATCGAGACGATCCGAGACGTCGTCACGGAGATCCGCGAGGAGGGGACGACTCCGACGCGGGAACTGCCACGGCTGCAGGCCAGCGGCGACGGCTGGAGCCTCCAGCCCGCGCTCAACGAGGTCGTCGTGCAGGGCCCCCAGCGCGGCCACGGCAGCGGCGTCGGTGTCACCGTCCGGGTCGACGACGCGCTGTACACGAGCGGGCACGCCGACGGCGTCCTGGTAGCGACGCCCACGGGCAGTACAGCCTACAACCTCAGTGAGGGCGGCCCACTCGTGCACCCTGATATCCCAGTCTGGGTCGTCACGGAGATGGCCGCCGAGCGTCCGATGCCGCCACTCGTCGTCGAGGAAGACACCACGATCACCATCCGCGTCGAGGACGCCGAGACGGCCTCGGTCGTCAGCGACGGCCGGACGACCGAGGAGATCGAGCCCCCGACACAAGTGACGATTGAACGCGCCGAACAGCCGGTAGAAGTCGCCGGACCGACTCTGGAGTTCTTCACCGCGCTCGGGAAGCTCGAGTAACCGGCGTTACTGCCTGGAAGTCACGTACAGTACCGGACCGGCAAGCAGCAGCACCAGCCCGAAAAACTTGTACTGCAGAACCGACCCGAGCAGACTCCCGTCGCTCGGTTCCAGCGCTGCGGTGGGCGTCACCACCAACAGGAGACCGAACGCGATTGCTTGCGTCGAGAACATCTTCCTGGATCGCAACACGATGGCCGCAAGTACCGAGAGTCCGAGCAACAACAACAGTGCGTCCCCCACGTTGTAGTTGAGAAGGACGCTATCCACCAGCTGCAGGGGGAGTAGCCCGTTCATTCCTGTCCCAGAATCACCCTGACTCGATCATTAAACTTCCGCTACCCCCTGGAATCGCCGCCACGGTGGGCAAGTGACAACCGTCGAGCGCTCACGTCCCCCGGAACTCGAGATCTCGAACCCAGCCGTACCACAGGACGAACACTGTCGCGAGGTAGCCGACCCCCCAAACAACCCCGCCGACCGTCGGATAGCCAGCGCTCGCCAGGGCGTAATCGGCCAGGCCAAAGCCGACGACACCGCCGAGCAAGATCGCGACAAACACCAGTCGGGACCGTTGTAACGTCACGTTCACGCTCACCACTTCTTACAGGCCGGACACACGAGGTCCCCGTCTTGATGCCAGCGACGTTCAGTCGCCTCCCCACACGCCTCACAGGTCCCTCCGTCCGGGACGAACGCGTAGGTCGTCCGCGCCGGCTCGACCCCGACGGCGTCGGTCTTCCCCGACTCCCGACGCTGTGTCCGGGATCGATCCTCTCTCTCGACGAAATCGCCGAGAGTCGCGTCCTCTCCCATATCGCTAGCCAGTAACGGGATGAACTTAGCCGTGACGACAGGGGAACCGGACGACGGCAACGAAGGCAGACCGGCTCGAAGGGTTCCCAGTGCACGCCGGATAGAATCAGGCGAGACTGTCAGTGTCGATCAGCGTCGTCGCTACGGGTCGAGGACATCGACACCATCGGTCGTACCGACGTGAACCACATCGGCGAATGCGGGGAACAGTCCGTGTTCGACGACGCCGGGCAGCGTCGCCAGGTCGGTAGCCAGCGCCGTCGGATCGTCGACTGCGCCGAAGTCACAGTCGAACAGCAGGTTCCCATTGTCCGTGACGACAGGGCCACTCTTGCGTTCGGCTCGCCGAAGGATCGGATCACCACCCAGCTCTTCGACTGCCGCGGCGGCCGTCGCCCGGGCGTCGGGCAACACTTCCAGGGGGACCGGTTCGTTGAGGACGTCGCTACGTTTGGTCTCGTCGACAACGATCACGAGCTCGTCGGCCGCACTCGCCACAATCTTCTCCCGGGCGTGAGCGGCTCCACCGCCCTTGATCAGATCTGCCCCGACGAACTGATCGGCGCCGTCTACCGTCACGTCGATGTGACCATCGGTCTCGTCGAGGGTCGTCAACTCGATGCCGACCTCGATGGCGACCTCCCGCGCCTGAAAGGACGTCGGGACGCCGACGATGTCCAACCCGGAATCGACCCGATCACCGAGGATCCGGATCGCGTGTTCGGCCGTACTGCCGCTTCCCAGACCGACGACGTCACCGTCGGAGACGGCTTCGACCGCACTCTCGCCCGCCCGACGCTTCGCCTCTGTTCGGGTTTGTTCGTCCATGTCCATACGTTAGGCCTCCGCGCCAAATAACTACTGTTAGAGGCTGAGAAGACCGGGCGGAGCGTCCCACCCACATGTCATTTCAGAATTTGATAGCCTGAGAGACGGGTTTTTGACCGGGTATCCATGCCTACGGGTATGGAAAGCACGGAAACCCCCAAAACCAGAGAATATACCCGTTGGATCGGGTGGAGACACCGGTTGCAGGAGACGCTGAAGTACGTCCCGAGCGGGCAGTCGATCCCTGAAGAGTCCTGGCGGAGCCGCCATCGGAACATTGTCGTGTTGATTCTCATTCACGTTCCGTTCCTGTTTCTGCTTGGAACCTTCGAAGGGACGGAAACGGTCGTCACCGGCGCGACGATCCCGGCGATTCCGCTGGCGCATCTGCTCGTCGAACTCGCGATCGTCGTGGCCTTCGCACTCGCCGCTTCCGTCCCTCGGTTCTCACGCCGGGTGCGGACCGCGCTGGCGACGACTGGCCTGTTGTCGGCGTCGGTCGTGCTGGTCCACGTCTCCGGGGGGTTCATCGAGGCACACTTTCACTTCTTCGTCGGAATGGCCGTCGTTGCGGTCTATGAGGACTGGCTCCCCTTCGCCCTGGGGATCGGATACGTGGTCCTCACGCACGGTGTGTTCGGCATGGTGAACCCGAGTCGTGTCTATAACCACACCGCCGCGATCAACAACCCTTGGGCGTGGGGCTTCATTCATGGTATCTTCGTCCTGGCACTGGCCATCGCGCTGATGTCCCACTGGTATTCGACCGAGCGTTCCCGCGAGGAGGCACGCGAAAAACTCCGGGAGGCCCGCGAGAAGAGCCGGGAGATCGAAGATCTCGAAGCCAAACAGGCTGAAATCGAGGAGGCACAGGCACAGGCCCAGGAGATGAAAGCCGAGGCCGAGGCCCGACAGGCCGAGATCGAACGGGCCAACGAGCGACTCGAAGCGACGGCCGACGCCTACAGCACCGAGATCAGGCGGGCCGCTGACGGCGATCTCACGGTCCGGCTCGACGACGGCGTCGAGAGTGACGCGATGGCCCAGATCGCCGCAGCGTTCAACGAGATGGTGACAGAAACAGCCACGACGACGACTGAACTGCAGTCGTTCGCCGAGACCGTCGCCGAGGCAAGTGCCGAAGCGACTGCGGGAACCGACGAGGCCGCGAACGCGAGCGAGGAGGTCAGCGCGGCGGTCGAGGAGATTGCGAGCGCGGCGGCCGACCAGCGGGAGATGCTCGAGGCCGCCTCGGGAGAGATGTCGAATCTCTCTGCGAGCGTCGAGGAGGTGGCCGCCTCAGCCGAAACAGTCGCCGAGCGGTCCCAGGAGACGGCGCGCATCGCCGAGGAGAGCGAGGCGACCGCCCAGCGCGCCATCGAGGATGCGCAGGACGCACGAACGGCGATCGACTCGACAGTCGAGAGCGTCGAGTCCCTCGAGGAACGGATGGCCGAAATCGGCGATATCGTCGATCTCATCGGTGACATCGCCGACCAGACGAACATGCTCGCGTTGAACGCCAACATCGAGGCGGCGCGAGCCGGCGGCGAGGATGGTGACGGATTCGCCGTCGTCGCCGAGGAGGTCAAAGGACTGGCCGAACAGACACAGGCGTCGGCAGCCGACATCGAGGTACTCATCGACGACGTCACGTCACAGACCGAGCGAACTGTCGAGAAAGCCCGGACGGCCGAGCAGTACGTACTCGAAGAGCTCGAAGCCGCCGAGGCGGTCGCCGAAGCGTTCGAACAGGTCGCGACCAACGCAGAAGAGACCGACGAGGGGATACAAGAGATCAACAGGGCGACCGACGAGCAGGCCACAGCTACTGAATCGATCGTCTCCTCGATCGAGGACGTCGCCGACGGGAGTC
Source organism: Halorhabdus rudnickae (assembly GCF_900880625.1). NCBI lineage: Archaea > Methanobacteriati > Methanobacteriota > Halobacteria > Halobacteriales > Haloarculaceae > Halorhabdus > Halorhabdus rudnickae. Next base: position 44,869 of record NZ_CAAHFB010000004.1, on the reverse strand, counting down.
GGACGGTCGCCCAAGAAAGCGAGGGTGCCTCCGCAGCGGCCCAGCAGCAAGCGGCGTCGATGTCGCAGGTCAGTACCACCGTCGAGTCCCTCAGCGACCGGGCCGACCGGCTCCGAACCCTGCTTTCGACTTTCGAGGTCGAGGCGCGAGCGGCGGAGGCCGACAGTCCGGACGTGGCGATGGGTGATGGCGGACGCGCGGAGTAACGGTCCCCTGCTGGTGTGAGGCGACGAGTTGATACGACTGGTTTTGGCTGGTGTGACGACTTGTCCTTCGCTGGTATGACGACTTGTCCCTCGCTGGTATGACGACTAGTCCTTCGCTGGTGCGAGGCGACGATTTGATACGACTCCGTTCTGAATGTCCCGGTATGGGTCGAATCGCACCGTCGATTCTCGCAGCCGATTTCAGCGATCTTTACGGTGACATCAGCAAGGTCGAGGAAGGTGTCGACCTCCTGCATCTGGATGTCATGGACGGACAGTTCGTGCCGAACATCTCGTTCGGACAGCCGGTGATCGCCTCGGTGCGCGAGCGGACCGATCTGTACTTCGATACGCATCTGATGATCGACCGACCGAGCCGCTACGTCGAGGACTTCCGGGACGTCGGCGCCGATCGCCTCACCGTCCACGTCGAAGCGTGTGCCGACACGCAGGCAGTCGTCGAGAAGATCCACGACCACGGCATGGATGCCGGCGTCGCACTCAACCCGGACACCGACGTCGAAGCGGTCGAACCGTTCATCGACGACGTCGAGGTCGTCCTCGTGATGAGCGTCCAGCCAGGCTTTGGCGGCCAGTCGTTCAAGCCAAAGACACTCGACCGCGTCGAACGCATCGCTGACCAGACGGACACCGAGATCGAAGTCGACGGCGGTATCGACGAAGAGACAGGTGCCCAGTGTGCCGAGGCAGGGGCCGAGACGTTCGTGATCGGGTCGTCGCTGTTCGGTCGCAAAAACGTCCCGGCTGCGCTCGGGGAACTGCGCGAGGGGATCGGGATCGAGGGTCGCTGAGACGGACAAAAATCGAACGGCGAACGCTGAATTACTGCTGGAGGACGTCGGCGATCGGTGGCGCGGCGCTTACCTGGCTGATCGAGCGGTCGATGGTATCGGTGGCGTACAGCGACTGAACGCCGGCCCGGTGAAGGCGACTCATGGCGTTGTCGACCAAAAGCGGGTGAATGCAGGTGACGAACACGCGCCGAGTGTCCTGCTTGGCGAGGAGGTTGACCGCCCCGCTCATGGTCCCGCCGGTGGCGATCATGTCGTCGACGAGGACCACGTCCCGGCCCGAGAAGTCCTTGTCCTCGGCGGTCATCTCGACCTCGGTCGCGGAATGGCGGATCTTCTCGAAGTTCTCGACGAGACCGACGCCGTAAGTGTCACGGACCGAGTGCGCGAGCCACTCGGCGTCCTCGTCGGGGCCCAAGAATACCGGTTCGACCAGGTCATCCGGGAGGGGCTTGGCGAGTTGCGGGGCGGCGTCGACCGGCTCGGCCGGGACGCCGAAGTACTCCAACACGGAGATGTTGTGTGGGTTGACCGAATAGACACGATCCGTGCTCGCGCCGAGGGCTTTCCCGACCGCACGGGCCGAGATTGCCTGGCCCGGTTCGAAGAGCTTGTCCTGGCGGGCATAACCCAGATACGGGAGCACGGTGACGACCTCCTCGGGGTCGCGATCGTTCGCCCGCTCCTGGAGTTCCAGCAGTTCGAGGTGTGCACGGCTGGACGTCGTCGAGCCGATGACGACGACACGTTCATCGTCGCCGACAGTGACGCCCTCGGCGGTCTCGGCGGTGCCGTCCGCCTCGAGATCGACCAGTGGTTCCCCGAGCCGCTGGGAGACGGCCGCCGCGATCGCCTGGGCCGTCGACGTGCCCGTTATCATGTGTGCGCTACTTGGCTGGAGGGACAATAAGACATTTCGGTTCGTCACCCACGCGAACCCGAGACACCGCTTCGGCGAAGTCTCCGGCTCGTCGGTCCCAGCGAAAGTCTTCGGCTCGTCGGTCCCAGCGAAAGTCTTCGGCTCGTCGGTCCCAGCGAAAGTCTTCGGCTCGTCGGTCCCAGCGAAAGTCTCCGGCTCGTCGATCCCGGCGACAGGTTTTATCGCTCGCCGCAGGTACCCCCGGCAGGATGAGCCTGCCATATCCACACTTCCAGGTGAACTACAAGCTCTACCCGGGGACGTGGGGGTCCGACGGCCTGGCACTGGCGAAGACGATCGAGCGAATAGGTAAACAGACCGGCGGGAATTTCGTGCTGACGCCACAGGTTCCAGATCTTCGGCTGATCGCCAGCGAGACGGATCTGCCCGTCTTCGCACCGGCCGTCGATTCCGTCTCGCCCGGGCGGGGCATGGGGAAACGCCTCCCCGAGGCGCTCGCGGATGCGGGCGCAGTCGGAGCAGTCATCAACCACGCAGAGAACCGGGACACGCTCGCGGACATCGAGACGAAAATAGAACGGTGTCGAGCGGCCGGCCTGGATGCGATCGTCTGTGTCGACAGCGTCGAGATGGGCCGAGCAGTCGCCGCGTTCGAACCTGACCAGCTGTTGTTCGAGCGGCCGGGCGACATCTCGACCGATCGAGCGATCACCCGAACCCATCCCGAACAGATCGAGCGATTCATCGCGATGCGAGACGACACGGCACCCGAGACGAAAGTCCGAGTCGGCGGGGGGATCTCCTCGGCCCCGGACGTCCGGCAGGCATTCGAACTCGGTGTGGACGCGACCGGCGCGGCGTCGGCCATCGTCACTGCCGAGGACCCCGAGCGATTGCTTGGCGAGATCGGCGAGGTCGTCGCGTCGGCGGAGTGATACCCCGATCGGAGACGACACGCACGCGGTGCTCGTCGTGTTCACGAGCAAGATCAGGGCCAGTGATACTCCGACCGGAGACGACACGAACGGTCACATTAAGGGCCGGGCGGGCGAATTCTTATGCGAACTATGTCTGTCCCGACCACGCCGTTGCCGAGTGGCGACGAGTTGCCCGTCGTCGGCAAAGGTACGTACGAACTCGAAGGCGAGACCGTCCAACAGCCAGTCGAGATCGCTCTCGAGACAGGTTACACCCACGTCGACACCGCCGAGGGGTACATGAACGAGGCGTCGCTCGGCAAGGTACTCGCCGATCAGGACCGCGAGGATCTCTTTGTAACCTCGAAGGTCCTGGCGAAACACCTCAACTACGAATCGGTGATCGAGGCGGCCAAAACGACCCTCGAAGACCTCCAGACGGACTATCTCGATCTCTATCTGATCCACTGGCCAAATCCCGCGATCTCTATCCGTGAGACGATGGACGCCATGGCGACGCTCAAAGAGCAAGGGATGGTCCGGAACGTCGGGGTCTCGAACTTCGATCTGTACCAGCTCAGTGCCGCCCAGCACGTCAGTAACGTCCCGATCGCCGTCAACCAGATCGAGTTCCATCCCTACTTGCAGCGACCCGATCTCGTCGAGTACTGCCAGGACAACGATATTGTCGTTGAGGCCGCGGCTCCACTGGCCCGCACTGCAGTGCTCGACGACCCCGTGATCGAAGAGCTAGCGGAAACATACGACCGCACGCCCGCCCAGATCGTTCTCCGGTGGGCCGTCGAGAAAGACATCGTCGTCCTGCCACGCTCGACCACCCGGGGGCACATCGAGCAGAACATCGACCTCTTTGACTTTGAACTCGACGACGACGATCACGCCCGCATTGACGATTTAGACCGTGACGAGCCGGTGTACGACGACCGCGCCCGGTCGTGGGACGACGACGTCTGGGGGATGGCGGAGTAATCGGTTGTCACACGCCGCTCACTCCTCGATCACGTCGACGTCGGTGAACTCGAAGCGCGCGCCGCCGCCCGCACCCTCCGTTACTCGAACACGCCAGTCGTGAGTGTCAGCGATCGCCTTGACGATCGCGAGGCCGAACCCCGTGCCGTCTTCAGCCGTGGAATGGCCCGGTTCGAACACCGTTTCGCGGCTCTCTTGGGGGATGCCAGGGCCGTCGTCTTCGACGTAGAAGCCGTCTTCGAGCGCCCCCACCGTGACGGCGACATCCTCGCCGGCATGAGCCACCGCGTTCCCAAAGAGGTTCTCAAGCAGTTGTCTCACCCGCCCCGGATCAGTGTCGATCGTCCGATCGGTCTCGACGGAGAGGGTCGCATCGGCGGTCATCACGGTTTGCCAGCTATCCGCGGCCGCTTGGGCGAGTCCGACGGGTTCCGTCTCGATGGCTGCCGTCCCTTCGACGGTCAACGTCCGGAGGTCGTCGATCAGCGAGAGACTTCGCTCGATGGCCGCCGATGCGTGTTCGAGATGGACGCTATCACACTCATCGGCGGCGAGTTCGAGGCGGCTGGTCGCGACGTTCAACGGGTTGCGGAGATCGTGACTGACGACGCTGGTGAACTGATCGAGGCGTTCGTTTTGCTGTCGCAGGCGGCGCTCGTTGCGCGTCCGCTCGGTGACGTCCCGGTACAGCCAGAGGTTGGCCTCGCCATCGGGTAACGTATAGGGCACGTAATCGCGTTCGAGGACCCGCCCGTCGGCGAGTTCGAGTCGCTCGTTTTTGACGGGATCGCGCGCGTCGATCCGCTCATCGACTCCGTCGATGAACCCCTCGGGATCGGCGAAGTAGTCCTTGAAATTCTCGGCGGCCAGCGTACAGTCCTGGCCGATCAACGCGTCAGTCGAATACGGGGCATCGAAAAGCGAGAGCAATCGCTCGTTGACCATCAGGACGTCGCGGTCGGCGTCTTCGACGAGAACGCCCATCGGCAGATGCTCGACGATCGTCCGGAGAACTGTATTGGCCTGTTCGCGTTCGCGCTCTCGTCTCTTGCGGTCAGTGACGTCGACGTTGATCGCGACGAAGCGCTCGATCTCCCCGTCGGTTCTGACGGGTGTAATCGTCTGCTCGACGACGTAGCGCTCTCCGTCCGCCCGTTCGTTGATGAGTTCCCCCTCCCACGTCTCACCGTCGAGGATCGTTTCCCAGAGGTCAGCGTAAAACGCCGCGTCGTGTTCGCCGGAGGCGAGTACCGACGCGCTCTGGCCGATCGCTTCCGTGGCAGCGTATCCGGTCTGGTCCTCGAATGCCGGGTTGACGTACTCGATGGTGCCGTCGGAGGCCGTCCAGTAGACGGCGTGACTAACGTGTTCGACCGCCTGACGGAACGCCCGGAGTTCACGCTCGTCCTCGCCCCAATCGGTGACGTCCGTGTACCAGACGTAGTTGCCATCCGGGGAACCATCCCCAAGCCCGAACGGGATGACGTGCATGATAAACTCCCGAACCCCGTCGCGCGTCCGGCGCTCGACGGTGGCAGTGATCGCTTCCCCCTCGGCGGTGCGTCTTCGAAACTCGACGTGTTCGTCGTGATGCCCTTCGGGAACGAGAACGTCCGACACTTCTTCGCCGACGATCGTCTCGCGGTCGAACCCAAAGACGTCCTCGAAAGACTCGTTGACGTCTGTAACGTACTGTTCGTTGCCCTCGCCCAAAGGACGGGAGGCGACGACTGGCGTCGGGGCGTTCGCGAACAACGCTTCACGTCGGTCACGTTCCTCGCGGCGCTGGTCATCGACGACCAACGAGTGCAATGCGTGGCCGATGTCGGCCCCGAGTTCAGCCAGCAGTGCCCGCTCGTCGTCGTCGAAGGGCTGGGTTTCCTCGGCGTACAGCGTGAGTACACCATACAGTGTCTCTCCGTGTTCCAGCGGGACGGACGCGATCGACCCGAATCCGTAGGCACTCGCAATGTCGGCCCACCGATCGAGGTCAGGATCGGACGCGATGTTTTCCGTGACAGCGACGCGCCGCTCGCGGGCCGCGGTCCCAGCAGGCCCCTGCCCGGTCGGACTGTCGTCGGCCGTGACGGTGATTTCCGTAAGGTATTGTTCGGCTTCCCCGGCTGTCTCGCGTGGTTCGAGACGATTCGTCTGGGTGTCGACGTCCCCGATCCACGCAAACGCGTAGCGGTCGGTGTCGGCAAACCGTTCACAGACGCGGGACTCGACTTCGGCCCGAGAATCCGCCCGCACGAGGACCTGATTGACGTCGCTAGCAAGCGAGCGGATCCGGTCGAGTTTCGCCGCCCGTCTCTCGGAACGGTACTGGGAGACGGCGTTGCGGATCCGGTTGGTGAGTAGGTCGTACTGCTCGGTGCCGCCGCCTTTCTGGAGGTAGTCGGTCGCCCCGGCAGTGATCGCCTCGCTGGCGACCTCCTCGCTGCCCTTGCCCGTGAACAGGACAAACGGGAGTTCGGGATACTCCGCCCGGACCGCCTCGAGGAACGCGATACCATCCATCTCCGGCATCGCGTAGTCGGAGACGACACAGTCGAAGCGGTCCGGCGAGAGCCGGTCGAGTCCCTCGCTCGCACTCGTCGCCGTCTCGACGGTGATGTCCGCGTGCCGTTCGAGCATGTCGGTCACGAGTCCAGTCAGATCAGGCTCGTCATCGACGTGCAAGATGGTAATCGCGCCCGGTTCGTCCGTCATCAAGCTGACGCCAATTGGTATCCGAGAATCAAAAGCCTGTGGCGGCGATTCTCAAAACAGATACTCGGGATGAACGACGACGGAAAGCAACGAGAGAGTTACTTCAGCGCGGGGCTCTCGCGGTCGCCCCAGTCGTCGAGGAAGGCCTCAAGCCCACTATCAGTGCGCGGGTGGTCGAACATCGAGTCGGCCACGTCCGGCGGCAGCGTCGCGATGTCCGCGCCAGCCTTCGCGACCTCCTGGACGTGGTAGGGGTTGCGGATCGACGCCGCGAGGATGTCCGTCTCGAAGTCGTAGTTGTCGTAGACTTCGCGGATGTCCTCGATGAGACCAACGCCGTCGTGACCGTTGTCGTCGAGTCGCCCGATGAACGGCGAAACCATCGTCGCGCCGTTCTTGGCGGCGATCAGCGCCTGGTTGACCGAGAATATCAGCGTGATGTTAGTCTGAACGCCCTCATCCGAAAGGGTCTGGAGGGCCTTCATGCCGTCGCGCGTCATCGGCAGCTTGACGGCGATGTTGTCACCCCAGGTGTCGTACTCGCGGGCTTCCTCGAGCATCCCCTCGTAGTCGGTGGCGATGACCTCGACGCTGATCGGTCCCTCGACGAACTCGTCGAGTTCGTCGATGATGTCCCGGTACTCCCGATCGGTCGAGGAGACCAACGACGGGTTCGTAGTGACCCCGTCGACTAGGCCCAGTTCGTCGGCTTCTCGTACCTCGTCGACGAACGCAGAGTCAATGTATGTGCGCATGATCGGTTGTGTTAGTGGACTTACTCCAATAGCCCTTTCGCCGTCTCGGCGATGTCCTCGCCAGTGAAGCCGTAGTAGTCGTAGAGATCCAGCCCGTTGCCGGAGGTGCCAAACTCGTCTTCGATACCGACGCGCTTCATCGGCGTCGGGCGCTGCTCGGCGAGCACTTCGGCGACGGCGCTGCCCAGTCCGCCGTAGATGTTGTGGTCCTCGGCGGTGAGGATCGCGCCGGTCTGCTCGGCGGACTCGACGACGAGTTCCTCGTCGAGGGGCTTGATCGTCGACATATTGACGACGCGGGCGTCGATGCCGTCCTCGGCGAGGACTTCGGCGGCTTCCTGGACGACGTGGACCATCGCACCGTGGGCCATCAGCGTCACGTCCTCGCCCTCGCTGAGGATCTCTCCCTCACCGATCGTCGGTTCGTAGTCCTCGGCGTCGTGGATGACGGGGACGGACTCACGAACCAACCGCAGGTAAGCGGGGTCGTCGTCGTCCGCCAGCGCGGTCACGAGCGCGTTCGCTTCGACAGCGTCCGCGGGCGAGATGACGCGCAGGTTCGGCAGGCCACGGTAGGCCGAGATGTCCTCGACCGTCTGGGCACTCGGGCCGTCCTCGCCCGTGATGACGCCGGCATGGCTGCCGACGACGGTCACGTTGCGCTTCGGGCGGGCGATCTGCTGGCGCACCTGCTCGAAGCCACGCTCGGAGAAGATGGCGAAGGTATTGGCAAAGACCGGCCGGCCGGTCTCGGCGATGCCGGCCGCGGTCGCAAAGAGGTCCTGCTCGGAGATGCCGACGTTGATCCAGCGTTCGGGGTACTCGTCGCGGAACCAGCCACCCCGGGTTGATTTGGCCAGGTCGGCGTCCATGACGATGAAATCCTCGCGCTCCTCAGCCTCGCGCAACAGTCCGTTCCCGAAGCCGTTCCGGGTCGAAATCTTCTCGCTCATTTGGTGCTCACCTCCACGGTCGCGGGGTCGAAGCCGAGTTCCTCAAGGGCCTCGTCGAATTCGTCGTCGGTCAACGCGCCAGCGTGATAGCCGTTGGGCTGGGCCTCCATGAAGTCGATTGGGTTGCCCTTGACGGTGTTGGCGATCAGCAGTCGCGGACCGTCGGTCTCGTTGATCTCTTCGAAGGCCTCGGCGATCTCCTCGAAGTCGTGACCGTCGACCTCCCAGGTATCCCACCGGAAAGCCTCGAACTTCTCGGCCAGCGGATCGATCTCCATCGTCTCGGCGACGGGGAGATCGTTCTGTTTCCTGTTGCGATCGACGATCGCGACGACATCGAGTTCCTTCTCGCCGGCCGACATCGCGGCCTCCCAGATGTTGCCTTCCTGGGTCTCGCCGTCGCCCAGGATGGCGTAGACGTCGTAGTCAGCGTCGTCGAAGTCGGCACCCATCGCCTGACCGTTGGCGTAGGACAGTCCCTGACCGAGCGATCCCGACGGGAACTCGACGCCGGGGACCTTCGGCGAGGAGTGGCCCGGGAGTTCCCCGCCCAGGCGGCGGAACTCCTCGTTTGGATCGCAGTCGATGAAGTCGTAGCGAGCCAGCAGTGCGTACAGCACGGGACAGGCGTGCCCTTTGCTGTAGACGAGTCGATCACGGTCCGGATCCGTCGGGTTCTCGGGATCGACGTTCAATTCCTCGTTGTACAACCAGAGCAGAAACTCAACGGCAGACAGCGAGCCGCCCGGATGGCCCGACTGTGCCGCATAGACCATCTCGACGATGTCCCTGCGGACCTCCGTTGCCGTCTGGCGATACTGTTCGATTCGCGCGTCCAGATCGCCGTCTGGCGCTCGATTACCAGGCAAGTGTTTCACCCACGGGAATTACCCCTTCTCGTCAGTAAAAAGCTTCCCATTATCCCAAGCTCGTGAGCTGCTACGACGATATCTCGGCGGTCTGACGAGACAAATCGATCAATCTCGTCGGGAAACGGGGTCGATTCGGGGCGATTTGGTGCCGGTCGTGGGCGGCCGTACACCTCGCCCGGGCCAATACGCCGAAAAACGGTGACAGCCGTCAGGCGAACTCTTTACGGTAGCTGAGGAACTCCGCGAGGTGGGCCTGCTCGTCGGCCAGCAGTTCGGTCGCCAGATCCTCGGTGACGGGATCGTCGGCCTCCTCAGCCGCATCAATCAGGGCCTCGTAGGTCTCGACGGCGTCCTCTTCGGCTTCGATGACGCCCTCGACGACTTCGAGCACGTCACTGCCCTCGGCGGGCGGCTGGAGCGACTCCTGGTTGACCTCGAGGTCCGCCGACGCCGGCGGAACCTCGCCGTAGAACCGCAGCCGATAGCCCAGTTCCTCGGCGTGATGGAGTTCCTCCTCGACGTCCTCCTTGAGCGATTCGGCGACGGTCTCTCCCAGCACCGTCTCTAAATAGATCGCGTTGGCGAGGTAGTTCATCGCGGTCTCTACTTCGTCGAGATACGCCTGCTCGAGCAGGTCGACGATGTCTTGGGACATGCGTTCCGTTGTTCCACCCGGCGGACATAAAGAGTCACAGTCCACTCCCACCGACTGAGAACGTGCGAGAGGCAGACGAAGACGTTCGGTCACTCGTGTCGTGAATGGGAGTGTCCGTCAGGGCACGACAGCGAGCAACGCAGAGAGGGTGATCGCCGAGGCGACCGTCGTGAGAAAGACGTTCACCGAAGCCAGTCGTCGATCCCCGCCCATTTCGGTGACGTAGACGAACGTCGAGACGGCCGCTGGCGCTCCGAACATGACGACAGCCGTCCGGAGCGCCCACGGATCGGCCCCGAGCCCGGCGAAGACTAGCCAGGCAACCGCCGGCATAACCAGCAGTTTCAGCGCCAGGACGCTGCCGACGATCGACCGGTCGAAGTCGATCGACTCGAGTTCGATCGACCCGCCGACACAGAGCAACGCGACGGGTAGGGCCGCCTCGGCGACCAACGCGACGCCGTCGGCGGGCGCGCCCGTGACCGCGAACGGGAGCTGGGTGGTCGCCAGCCCGATGAGAAGGGCGATCAAAACGGGATTGGTGAGCAGTCGTTTCGCCTCCTCGCGGACGTTCGTCCCGCTGCCGGTGATCCGGACGAGTAGTAGCACAGTCAGCGGGATCTGGACGAGCGCACCGATCCCCAAGACGACGCTGCCGATCGCGGCCGCCCGCTCGCCGAGCGCACTCGCCACGACCGGGAGGCCGATGTATCCCAGGTTCGTGTGGTAGGACTGGACGGTGGCCGCAGCCCGCGGCCCGTCGGCGTCGATGCGCCGGTGGAACGTGACCGCGATCGCCGCCATCGCGATCACCACGCCAACCACGCCGACCAACAGTTCCCGCGAAACGATCTCTCCGAGCGGCTGGGTATGTGTCGAGTCGAACACCAACGCCGGCAGGACGACGTAGAACGCGACGCTGTTGAGCCAACCGACCCGGGTAGCATCGAGCACGTCGACCTCCCGGAGGCCGACGCCGACCGCCAGCAGTCCGATCATGACCACCAGCCGGGTCAGTACGTCCATCGGTCAGAACTTGCGGAGCCGCGCGCTTGGGCCTTTCCAGTCGAGTCCATGATGGGATCCGTTCACACTACTGGTTCCCGGCAGGTGAGTCGACAGCCGGCCGACTCACGACGGGTCCCAGCGGTCGTAGCAATCGTGATCGAGGTCGAAGCGTTCGAGAATCTTCCCGACGACGTGATCGACGAAGTCCGCCGGGTCCTCGGGGTCGAAGTAAAAGCCGAGCATCGGCGGCACCACGTCGACGCCCAGTTCGGCGAGTTTCGTCAGATTCTCCAGATGGATCTGGCTGAGCGGCGTCTCCCGCGGAACGACGACGAGTCGACGGCATTCCTTCAGCGTGACGTCGGCGGCACGAGTCACCAGCGAGTCCGCCCGCCCGGTCGCCACCGCCGAGACGGTGTTCATCGAGGCCGGGACGATCACCATGCCGTCGGTGTCGAACGATCCCGAGGCGACCGGCGCGCCCACTTCACTTTCCCCGTACAGCTCGGTCGATGCCTCACGCAGGCGAGTTATCGTCGCCTCGGGCGACCCCGACTCGTGGGCCATCACCGATTCGGCGGCGTCGGTGACGACTGTGTGGACCGCAGCGTGTTCGGCCAGCGCCTCGACCGCCCGGACGGCGATCGGGATGCCCGAGGCACCCGTGACGCCGACGACGACACGCTCCACGGTTACACCCGCCTGATGGTGCCCGTCTCAGCGTCCACTTCGACGGTCTCGCCGTCTTCGAGTGTCTCCAGTGGCGCGTCCGGTGAATCGACGCAGGGGATTTCCCCGAGGATTGCCCCCGTGGCGACGATGGTTTCGGTCTCCTCGTTGACGATGGCGGCGGGCGCACACCCGTTGTTCGCCAGTCCGTAGAGGACGTACGACCCCACCGTCGATCCTTTCCCGCGCGGGAAGACCAACACCTTCCCTGCGATGTTCTCGCCTTCCAGCGGATGGCCGTCCTCGATGAACTCGCCGGTCTCGGGTTCGACAGCGCCGTAGAAACTGATCGGGACGGGAGACCGGATGACTTCCCCCCGGCCTGTGCCGTCCGTGATTGGTTGGGCGTCGATCGTCTCCTCAACAGCCGCCGAGTCACTCGATTCCGGCGCCATCACTCGGTCACCTCCGCCAGCAGCGTCTCCTTGTCGTTGAACGCCACGTCCTGGTTGCAAAAGCCGGGGAGATAGGTCGCAGCCTTCGCCGAATCGGTCGCGCTGGATTCATACCCCAGTTCCTCGATCGGCGAGACGACATTGCAGGTGTCTGCGAGGACGCGTCCGCCCGCCGCCTCGATCGTCTCGGTCAGCCCGTTACGGTCGGCCCAGGTCTTGACCGAGGCACTCGTACAGACCCACAGATCGCTGGTGAGGTCCTTGCCCTCAACAGTCGCCGCCACGTCCTGAATCTCCTCGGGCGAGCAGTGGGGACACCCGATGACGACGAGTTCCGGATCGTCGGCCGTCGTAAGTTCCTCGTACTCCGCTTTGAGTTCGCCCTCGCCGAACGTCACCGTCTCGACGTTCTCGGGTGGGTCCATCTCCGTCGTCACACCCTCGACGAAGTGTAGCGCGACCGCGCCAGTCGCAGCCATCGCCGCCCCGAGGGCCTTCAACTCGTCCGTTCCCCCGGCGTCGATGCCAGTGAAGTACGGCTTGCCATCCTCGACGAGTCGTCCCGTCCAGGAGCCAAGCGCCGCGAAGTCGGCCTGACTCTCGATGTCTGCCTCGACGTCGATGCGGTAGGTCGGCTGGCGGTTCTCTTCCAGATGGAGGCCGTACTTCGGCGTCCGGCCGGTGATCGCCGCCGCGAGCGCGGAGGGACCGCCCTCGCGGTTGGTCTTTGCCCCAACCACGCTGTTAACAAAGGAGACCGCAGAGGATTCGGCCCAGGCGACGTGCTGGCCGCGCCGCGGGAGGTTGCCCGCGAGATACGGCGTACAGGTAAAGGATAGAACGATCCCCATCTCTTCAAGTGCGTCCCTGATTCGGAACTGCTTGTCGGCAAAGTCCTCGTCTACGCCCATCTCTTCCCAGCGTTCGAGATCCATCCCTGCCGGGTTGGCGAACGTGGGAACCGACGCCTCGGCTCCCTCCTCGGCGAACCCTTCGAGGAACTCGACGCCGGGATCGCCGATCGACTTATAGGAGATGCCCGACGCCTGGGCGGACTCGATCTCGATCATCTCCTCGGCCCCGTAGATGTCGCCCAGTTTCACGAGCAGTTCCATCGCCTTGCGGACGGCGTCGTTGTCCGATTCGAGCAGATCCTCTTCTTCCTGTGTCAGGTGCATGGGTGTATTACTGGTAGTCCGCGAGGTCGATCTCCTCGGCACCGGGTACGGTCACCTCGGCGAAGTCCGCGCGGTCCCGGTCGCCGGGCACAGTCGCGTCGACGATCCACTTCGCGAGTGTCCCGCGGTCGTAGTCCTGTGAGGGGTCGAGTGAGGACCCCTTGGCGTTCTCGATGACCGTAATGTCCTCGTCGGGTTGCATGCGTGTCGCCGTCGCCCACTCGACGGCCGCCGGATCGGCGGCGTCGATGTCGCTGTCGACGACGGTGACTTTCTTCATCGAGGGATGACCCGCGAGCGCGGCCATTCCGGCGTTCTTGGGATCGCCCTCGCTGCGCTTTTCGATCTGGACGACGCCGTGCAGCCACGAGCACCCGCCCGGCGTCAGCACGACGTTCTCGACCGTCGGGACGGTGTTCTCGACGATCCGGTAGATCCGGGGTTCCTGTGGGATCCCCATCAGGTGGGCGTGTTCGGTCCGCCCGGGGACGATGATCCGGGCGTAGGGATCGGGCCGCATGTAGAGATCGTCGACCGTCACGACGGGCTGCTGTCGAGTCCGATCCCAGGTCCGCGAGAGATCGACGAACGGCCCTTCCTCGGCTCGTTCGTCAGTGATCGTCGCCCGCATGACGATCTCGGCGTCGGCCGGTACGTCGATGCCATCGGCGTCGGCGGTCGTCAGATCGCCGTCGAGCAGGCGATTTGCCAGCGCGAGTTCGCTCTTCTCGGGCGCAAAGGAGGTCGCAGCAGCGAGTTCGACCGCGGGATGGACGCCCATCACGATCGCAACGTCGAGACCTTCCTCCGTACGCGAATACATATCGTGGAGATGGCGCTCGACCAATCGCATGACGAGTCGGTTACCCTCGTCGAACATCATCCGATGGAACGAACAGTTGGTCACGCCAGTCTCGGGGTCTTCAGCGATCACGACCGACGAGGCGAAGTACTGGCGTTCGTGCTCGTCGTAGAATACCGGGATCGGCACGTGCTCGTCGATGGCCGGGTCGCTCCCAACGTGCTCGAAGGACGCCTCGGCCGTCTCCTCGACGGCCAGCGGGTCGTCCATCGCCGATCCCATCGCGTCGACGATATCGGAGGCCGCAACATCCAGCGCCCGACCGATCATCTCGCGAGAGCCGAGCGTATTGGCGACCGCACGGACGTCCGGATACCCGTCGACGGACTCGAAGACGGTCGGCTGGCGCTCCGCTTGAACGGCCAGTGCCGGAAGTTCGAATCGGGGGTCGACCGGTTCGGTGAGCGTCGTCTGGTCTTCTGCCTGCAGAAAGGCTCGTAAACCCATGGTGGGCGGTCATTGGACGGCTTCCTATTCATGTCCCGGGGTGGACTCCCGGCGCGTGAGAATCCGGCGGGACCACCGAGGCCGGCCCGCCCACGGGAACGTTTGTAGGGCCAACTCACGAATGAGTCTCCATGGCTGATCTGTTGTACCTGCCCGACGCCGACGACGTGACCGAATTCGAGGCGACCGTCCTCGAGGCGAGTGAGGACGCAATCGTCCTCGAGGGAACGTACTTCTATCCCGAAGGCGGCGGTCAGCCGGCCGACCGTGGCACACTCGAATGGAACGACGGTAGCGCGGCGGTCGTCGACGTTCGAAAGGACCACGGCGAGATCCACCACGAGATCGACGATGTTGCAGGTGATCTCCCAGCGAACGGCGAGACCGTCACGGGACACATCGACGAGGAGCGCCGAGAGGCACACCGACGCATGCACACCGCCCAGCACGTTCTCTCGCGGGTCGTCCTCGAAGAATACGACGCGACGACAGCGGGCAACCAGATCCACGCCGACTTCTCGCGGATCGACTTCGAACCCGCGGACTTCGACGACGAGGATCTCGAAGCGATCGAAGAGCGGACAAACGAGATTATCGAGCGTGATCTGCCGGTCACGAAAGGCGAACGACCGCGTGAGAGAGTCGAGGCAAATGTCGCCGAGGGTAGATCGAATCTCGATCTATTGCCCGATCACGTCGGGGAGTTGCGGGTCGTCGAGATCGGCGACTTCGACATGTGTCCCTGCGGTGGCACCCACGTCGACCGAACGGGTGCGATTGGACAGATCGAAATCACCAATCGACTCTCGAAAGGGGCTGCCGTCGAGCGGATCGAGTTCGAGTTGCGCTCTGGATGATACTGAGAGCGTATCAATTGATTCTCGGTAGGGCGATTGGGTACACAGCCGTTCTCCGTGAGTGGGCTTTCGGGTAGCGTGCAGTTGTATCGTGTAATAACAACGGAAACCGCCAGTATCCTCCGTGGGCAATATCCACGTATCTCGAAGAATTTCAGCGGTAGTACTCGATCGGCAAATCCGTATGGCCCGATTGTCCTCGTTAAATTGGACCCTAGATCGAGCATAAAGGACAACAAGGGGACCTCGACTGACGGTACCTCCGGTATCCAGCATTCCCGCCTACCTTTAATCGTGTATAATTTATATAAATAATTTTTTGTCGTGTAGTATCCATTGTTCGAAGGGAGTATGAAGAAACTAATCAACGATCCCGATGACGTCGTCGACGAAATGCTCGATGGGATGGTACGTGCCTACCCCGAAGAACTACGACGACTGTCGGATACACAAGTTTTAGTCCGAGATGACGCACCCGTAGAAGACAAAGTCGGCGTCGTCAGTGGTGGCGGCAGCGGACACGAACCGACTCACGGTGGATACATTGGTGACGGTATGCTCGATGGCGCGGCTGCAGGTGACGTGTTCTCCTCGCCGACCGCCGACGAGTTTGAAAAATTGATCACCACCACTGACAGTGGCGAAGGGGTCCTCGCAGTTGTCAAAAACTACGAGGGCGACGTAATGAACTTCGAAACGGCTATCGAGATGGTCGAGATGGAAGGGGTCGAAGTCGAGACGGTCGTCGTCAACGACGACGTCGCCGTCGATGACTCACTGTACACTTCCGGGCGCCGGGGTGTCTGTGGGACCATCCTCGTCCACAAGGCAGCGGGCGCGAAAGCCGCCGAGGGTGCCGATCTGGAGGAAGTCCAGCGAGTCGCCCAGAAAGTCATCGACAACGTCGGGACGATGGGTATGGCTCTCACCTCGTGTATCACGCCGGAGAAAGGCGAACCGACGTTCGATCTCGGTGACGACGAAATCGAACTCGGCATCGGTATCCACGGCGAACCGGGAACGGAGCGGACCGATGTCATGGAAGCCGACCCAATCACCGAGGAACTGACCGAGACGGTTCTCGATGATCTCGACCTCGATGCCGGCCAGGAGGTCATCACCATCGTCAACGGCATGGGCGGCACGCCGTTGATGGAACTGTTCGTGGTCAACAATCGGCTGCAGGAACTGCTCGAGGACGAGGGCCTCGAAATGTGGGACGCGTGGGTCGGCGATTACATGACCTCCCTGGACATGGAAGGAGTTTCGATTACGGTGGCCGCCGTCGACGACGAACTGAAAGCGTTGCTCTCGGCGCCTGCCGATACACCGGCACTGACAGTCCAATGAGCGCGAATGGGCAAGCGGTCGTCGCCGTCATCGAGAATATCGCCGAGCGCCTCGAAGAGGAACGCGACTACCTAACCGAACTCGACTCCGCCATCGGCGACGCAGACCACGGTGGTAACATGGCCAGAGGCTGGGCCGAGGCTGCCAATACAGTCAGGGATCTCGAAGATCCCACCCCAGAGGAGGTCGTCAAGACGGCCGGGAAAACCGTCCTGGGAGAAGTCGGCGGCGCGGCGGGCCCACTGTACGGTGGGTCCCTCGTGTTCGCCAGTCCAGAACTCGAAGATGGACTCACCGAGGAGAGTGTCGTCGCGTTCGCCGAGACGTACCTCGAAAAGCTCAAAGACCGCGGTGACGCAAACGTGGGCGACCAGACGATGGTCGACGCACTGACGCCGGCGGTCCACACGTTCAAAAAATCCGTCGAAACCGACGACCTGCCGATACTCGAGGCGCTCGCCAAAGCCGTCGATGCGGCCGAACGAGGCGTTGACTTCACCGTGGCCATCCGCGCGAACAAGGGACGGGCATCGTATCTCGGCTGGCGGTCAGTCGGCCACCAAGATCCGGGGGCGACGAGTACGCTGTTCATCTTAGAGACACTCCTGGAAACGGCCGCCGACAAGATGGACGCCGAGATTCCTGACGTGGACGCCACGTCACCGACAATCCCGGATGCAGAACCAGCGGAAGAATAATGGTTGGACTCGTCGTCGTCTCACACAGCCAGCGCGCCGCCGAGGGAATTGCCGAGGTTGCGAGCGAAATGGGTGGTGACACCCACATCGAACCGGTCGGCGGCGACGGTCATGGTGGGTTTGGTACTGTCGCCGACGACATCGAAGCCGCGTTAGAAGCAGCCGACAGTGGGGATGGGGTCGTCGTCCTGGTTGACCTCGGGAGTGCAGTGATGAACGCCGAAGTCGCTGTCGAAACCAGTGATGTCGATGCAGTGATCGCGGATGCGCCGGTACTGGAAGGGGCAGTCAACGCCGCTGTCGCTGCGACCAGTCCGAAGGCCACGGTCGATTCTGTCCGCGAGCAAGCCGAAGCCGCTCGCGAGATAGCGAAGCTCTGAGTCGGGTACTTTCGTGTTTGAATCCACAGGCCGAGCGGCGTAGAAATCCGTGCTGTGAGTGGATGACAGGTAAAATCTGGCTCACGTTTCGGACCGTCCAGCCATGGGTACAGACGACCGGTCATAAGAGAAGGCTGTGGGACGCCATGCCCAGGAACGGCGAATGTCGATTCCAGCAGGTTCCGAACGCCGCCCACGTCTCGCAAGCCAGGACCGCTGCCGGGAGGTCCGCTGTCGTATCCAGGTCCATCTCTGTCACCTGCTGCTGTACCGCGGCCACCGGTACGGCACTCATGCTGATACTGGTGGCTATAAGTTCGTAAAGATATCCGGCACACCGTCGTGCCGGATCATTTCGAAATGTTATAGCCACCAGTATGAGTTCGTCGAGGCTCAGTCCGACGAGTAGTTCCGTGACGTCGGGATTCCCGTCCATCTGACCACACAGGCCGACTCGACCGTCAGCTCGCAGGCAGCTGCTGTCTCATCAGTCCTGAATCCGCCACGATTGTAGACTCGATGCCGGTTTGGCCCCACAGCGGGGCAACTACTGGCGATATTGAAGACACAACACGACCAGCCGCTCGAAAGGGAACGACTCCTCGGCGACGATCGACGAATCGAGTCCCTGGGTCCCAGCGTATCCTCGAACCTCGTCGATCCCCGTGAGGCTGCTGACCAGCAGGAACGCCCGCCCATCGTCACGAAGGACCCGACCCACGTCCGCGACGAACGGATCGACTGCCGCCCGGCCGTCCTCGCCACCCGAGAGGGCCGTCTCCATCCAGTCGCCCCACTCCGTCTCTGGGACACTCGGTAGATACGGCGGGTTGAACGCCACCACGTCGACCGCGTCGGCCTGGATCGGATCGAGCAGGTTCGCCCGCACGGCCGGAATGCCGGCCTCGTGGGCCTGTCGACAGGCGGCCGGATTCAGGTCCGTCCCGATCACGTCGGCACCCGCCTCGGCGAGTGCGCGCGCGACGTACCCCGAGCCTGTCCCGACGTCCAGCGCACGCTCGCCCGGCTCGACACCCTCGGCGGCAGCTTCCGCGAGCAAATGGGAATCCTCGCTTGCCCCGTAGACCGAGTCGACGCCACGCTGGTCGGCGAGGGCTGGCCGACCGGTCTCGTCTGCATCGTCCGTCTCCGCCTCACTGTCGCCGTCGTCAGTCATCGCTGAATCCCACTTCGGACGCGAGACGCGCCAGTTCAGCGAACTCAGTCGGTGAGAGATCGCCTGCGCGTTTGGCCAGTAGATTCTCGTCGGCCGCCTCGACGACCGCGTCGGGATCGTCGAGTCCGGAAATGTGGGGCGTGTTCCGGATTCCGTTCCGGACCGTCTTCCGTCGCTGGGTGAACACAGCCTTGACGAAACCCAGGAAGAACGCCTCGTCGGCAACGGTGTAGTCCGGCTCACGTGGCAACGCCCGGACGACGGCGCTATCGACGGCCGGCGGCGGCGAGAAGGCTTCCGGCGGGACAGGCTCGACGAGTTCCACGTCGGCGTAGTGACCGGCCGTGACTGACAGCCGACCGTAATCGTCGCCTCCGGGTTCGGCGGCCATCCGGTCGGCAAACTCTCGCTGGACCATCGCTATCAGTGGCTTTCCCGCAGGGAGAAGTCGGAAAAGGATCTCACTGGATGCGCCGTAGGGTAGATTCGAGATCGAGGCCGTGTACGCGGGCAGATCCACCTCCAGGGCGTCACCTTCGAGGACGGTCAGGTGACCGTCTGCGATCGCGTCGGCAAACTCCTCGCGGAGGAACGCGGCCAGATCGGGATCGCGTTCGACAGCAGTCACGCGGTCGGCAACCGCGAGTAGCCGATCGGTGAGCGCGCCGTTGCCGGCACCGATCTCCAGGACGTGAGAGAGATCGACCCCGGCCTCGGTCGCATAGGTCGGAATCCGATCGAGGACGCGGTCGTCGACGAGGAAGTGCTGGTCACGGCCCGGATCGCCGCTCGCCCCCGCGCGCGAGAGGAGGGCGTCCGGGTCGCGCGTGCCCACCGTCGTCCCTGCCGGCGTCTCGTCGTCGGTCATTCCTCACGCCGGGCGAACGTCCGGTACTTGAGGTCGTCCTCGCGGATCTCTTCCATGATGCGATCGGCGAGCACCTCACGGGGGTTGTGCAGACCGTCGACCCGTTCGGTGAGTTCCTCGAAACTTTCGAAGGGTTTGCGCTTGCGCTCGTCAAGGATCGCATTACGGAGTTTCTTCCCAATCCCCGGCAGGAGGTTCAGCGAGTGCAATCGCGTGGTGATCGGGCGGGCGTCGTTGAAGAAGTCGACGAACCGCTGTTGTTCCTCCTCGATGACGTCCTCAATGACGTACGCCAGTTCCGACTGCGCACCGCCAGAGAGATCACCGTAATCGACCGTCCGCGAGGTCTCGATCAGATCGGCGTCAAGGTCAACAGTGTCGTCGATCGAGAGGTCGGCGTCCGCGACCAGCGTCAGTTCGACCAACCGAAAGTCGTCGATCGTCACCGCGTACGCGAGGGGCTGTTTCTGATACTGGGGACGGTCGTCGTCTGACCGGCCGTGCGGGAGATGATCGAGAATGACGGCCGTCTCCGCGTCCGGGTCTGGCTGGCTGTCGCTCATGTCAACCGGGTACGGTGAGGGGATACTTAAACCCAGGCAGGGCTGTCGAGTCAGCACCGCGAAAAGCGGTCACTGCGTCCTTTGCCGTGCAGGGACAGCCCCAGACGGACTGTCAACCGATCAGACGTACTTCGCGACGACATCGAGAATGTCGTCGAGTTCCTCACCGTCGAGCGTGTACCGCTCTTGGGCGTAGATCGAGCGGAGTTCGTCCCGATCCTGTGGGCGGAGATTGACGATCTTGTAGGCCGTCGGTTCGTCGACCTTCTCGAGGGCGAGCAGTTCCTCGACGAACTCGTTCGATTCCTCGATGTCGAGGACGGTAAATCGATTGACGTGTTCGATCGCCCGGGTGAGTTCGTAGCGCATCTCTCGGTCCTCGTCGGCGGCCCGCTCGGCCTCGATGTCCGCGAGGAGTTCTTTGGCCTCGGGGAAGGTAAGATACTCCTCCTCGAGTTTGTCCTTGAAGATCGTCATGAGCCGTTTACTCCTGCTGCTCGCGCAGGTGGGCCGGCTTGACGATAATCGTCTTCTCGTTGCCGCCGTCGTTGATCCGTACCTTGTAGGCGCCACCCTGGCTCCCGATGACCTCGCCGGTGTGCCCGGAGAAGCGCGGATGGAAGCGCCCGTCGGGGACGCTCGGATCGATCGCGAGGTGAACCGTCTGACCGGCCTCGAACTCTTGGACGGCGCGGTTCGGCGGGGACGTCCCGCGATCTCGGGGGTCGTTGCTGAGCTTGTTGCGCGTGCCTTCGAGTGGTCCGTTCGAACTGGGCATTCTTGGAATGCGCTAATCCGGTTGGACTTATAAAACGTGCGTTCCGGCCCTACAGGCGGCCGACATCTGCGACAGAGACACTCTCGACGCCGTCGACGCCCTCGAAGGCTTCCTCGACGGCTTCGGTGCCACCCGATTCGTCGGGGACGATCACCGTCGGGAGCAAAGCGACGAGGCCGAATGCGACATCGTCACGCTCGAACCCATTGATCTTCGCGCCCTCGGGGAGGGACTGCTCTAAGCGCTCTTGGAGCGCGTCGAGGTCGATCTCCGGACTCTGCGGCATGACCTTGATGGCGGCTGCTACTTTTCCCATGGATGTGGATTACAGTATGCGGTTATGTGTCTGTCGTTACGGGCCCGTGAAGCCACACTCGGGGCACTCATAGAGAGTGCTCTGCTTACGGCAGGTCGGACACCGGTAGATCCGGTGGCCACAGTCCGGACAGTCGAAGGCGGCGGCGTTCGTCCCCGAGATGTTGATCCCGCAGGAGACACACTTCTGCGTGCGTTTCTGTTGACTCTCGCTCATACACCCCCCTTTCCGTCGGCGACGTTTAACCCTTACCAAGCCGTTTCGACGCCCCGAAGAGAGGTCCTGCCGGCGTTCGTCGGCGTAACGTAACGTTGATGCGCGCGAAGCCGAAGAGACGTGTATGGAACTGCGGGTCATCGAGAAGGACGATACCTCGCTGTCGATCGAGATCGCTGGCGAGGATCACACCTTCATGAACGTGCTCAAGGGCGCGCTGCTGGAGACGGAGGGGGTCGCCGCCGCGACCTACGACATGAATCCCGAACAGTCCGGCGGCCAGACCGATCCGATCCTCACGATCAAAACCGAAACGGACACCGATGCGCTAGACGCCCTCGAAGCCGGGACCGAACGCGTCATCGAGAAGGTCAACGCTTTCCAGACGGCCTACGATGCGGCAGCGTGACCTCGGCGCGTGACGCCGGGTCAGGGCTGTTTCTCACGTTTCGATCGTATCACAAGCGAGGCTACTCTCGTTGCGTCGAATAGATTCGAAACCATCCAGTAATCAAGGGCGTCAGTGGTCGTCGACGTTCCGGTCTGCTGTGGCCGTCGCGTCGTCCTCGCTTGCTGATTCCTCGAGCGGACGGATGCCCCAACCAGTCACGCCCATGACGACCAACACGAGCGGCGAGAGAAAGCCGAGCAGATAATACGGCGCGTAGGAGACCGTCGGGACGTCTAGGACGCCAGCCATGTAGATGCCACCGGTACTCCAGGGGACGAGGGCACTCGTCGTCGTCCCGGCCGCCTCGATCGCCCGCGAGAGGTTCGAGCTATCGAGATCGTACTCGTCGTAGAGGTTGCGAAGCGTCAGACCGGGCACGACGAGACTCATGTACTGTTCGGCCGCGAGGACGTTCATCGAAAACGCCGAGATTGCGGTCCCAATCGTCAGACTCGCGACCCCGCTGATGGCTCGCTCGAGTCCGTGGGCGAGCACCGCGAGAACGCCCGTCCGCTCGAAGAGGCCGCCAAGGGACAGCGCGATCATCACCAGCGAGATGACCCACATCGCTCCCGACAACCCGTCGGCCGCGAGCAAGCCGTCGACCGCCTTGACGCCCGTCGCAGGGTCGGTCCCGAAGTGGATCGTCTGCCAGACTGTCACCATCGAGGCCCCCTGGACCGCGACGGCAGTCGCGGCACCGACGAAGACACCCGAGAGTAACGACGGGATGGCCGGATACCCTCTGAGAGCGAGCGCGAACGTGACGACAACGGGGAGAAACGACAGTGGCGTGATCGCATACGCACCTTCGAGCGCGGCGATGATCGTCTCAAGACGATCGACAGGGATCGCACCGCCAGCGTGCAATCCCAGGACGACGTACGCGAGTAGCGCAATCCCAAAGGCGACTCCCGTTCCGATGCGCATGGCACTGACGTGATCCATGAGGTCGGTGTTGGTCACCGCCGCTGCGAGGTTCGTTGTGTCCGACAGCGGCGAAATCTTGTCGCCCGTGTAGGCTCCGCTGAGGACGGCTCCCGCCGTCATCGGCTTGGGGATGCCCAGCCCCGTCCCAATCCCGATGAATGCCACCCCGAGCGTCCCCGCAGTCGTCCACGAGGAGCCGACGGTGAACGCGGTCACAAAGGCCAGCACGGCCGCGACAGGGAGAAACACCACTGGCGTGAGCACCTCCAAACCATAGACGATCAACGCCGGAATCGTTCCCGCCGCGGTCCAGGCGGCGATCAACATATAGACGATCATCAGGATCAAGATCGCCTGCAAGCCCATTCGAAGCCCGTCGACGATCCCGTCATAGAGTTCGTCCCAGCTCCGGTCGAACCAGAGCCAGCCGACCAAACCGGTGAATACGCCACTCCATAACAGTGGCATGTGCGGGCTCGGCTCCTCGATCGGCAACACCACCATCCACAGCGACAGCAACACCAACATGACGATGATCGGAACCATCGCCTGCACGAGCGTGGGCCGTCTGTCGGGCGACAGATCCTCGTACGCGAGCGGCTCGTGAGACAACTGGGGCATTCAGGCAGATATTTCCGAAGGTCGGTATGGATGTTTCCATTCGACGCCGTTTGGAAAACGAATTGACCAGTTACGTCGGACCGACGGACGGGACAGTGACGACGGTCAGCAGACGATCTGCGTGACGAACAATCGACCGTCCGGCCCGTAGTGGAAGTCGACACCCGTCCGCGTCGCCGTACTCCCGAACGCGTCGGTCTCGCCCGCCAACGCCTCGGTCGCGAGTGCGTCGCCGAGCGCCGACGACGACTCCGAGGATACCCCCTCCAGCGGAACGGGGCCCAATTCGTAGATCGCGCCACGACATTGCACGTCGAAGCGCTCGCCGAGTTCCTCACCAGTCGGTCGCGTACCGGCCCCGGAGACGCTCTTCACCCGACGCTGGTTGTAGTACGTGGCGACGGCCCCGAGCGTGTCCGTCCGTTCGAGTATCGCACTGCCCGCCGCTTCACGACGGTCGTTCAGCCCCTCCAGATACGCCGTCTCGACGTCGGCGAGGGAAAGTCCTTCGGCCACGGTAGCGTTGCCCGGCACGTTCTCGACAGTCGGCGCTTGCTGGGGCGTTAGTCCGGGGATCGAGATCACGCCCATGAAGCCGAGGATGCCGACTGCAATCAGCGCGACCAAGAGCCCAAACGCGGCGAGTTCCTGCCGACCGATCAACCCCAGGTATCCCCGGGTGGACGTGTCGAACTCCTCGTACTCCAGGGGTTGCTTCTCGAAGGTTCCAGCACCACAGCGCGAGCAGGGTGGATTGTTCCGCTGGTGGGTGCGTCCGCACTCGCTGCAGGCCCACACGAAAGAGTCGTGATCGGCTTCCGGCGCCTCGGGGACGACTGCCCGCTCGAAGGAGTGATGGCCGCAGTTCTCACACGGCGGATCGTTACGTTCGTGCGGTTTACCGCACTGCGGGCAGCGCCACTTCATATTCTCACCGCGGTGTTACGGCGACAAAACTCTCCCGTCTCGAACCGGCGTGAGCCGATCGCGTCCAGTCATCCGGACGAGAAGCACTCACAGCCGGACCGGAACGCCACGCTCGTCCAGATACTCCTTGGTCTCGGCAATCGAATATTCCCCGAAGTGAAAGATCGAGGCCGCTAGCCCGGCGTCCGCGCCGGCCTCGGTGAACACCTCGTACATGTCTTCGGGGCCGCCACAGCCCGAGGAGGCAATCACCGGCGTGTCGACGGCGTCACAGACCGCCCGCGTCAGCGGGATGTCGTAGCCATCCTTGGTGCCGTCGGCGTCGATCGAGTTGACGAACAATTCGCCCGCGCCACGCTCCTCGGCCTCGTTCGCCCACTCGATGACGTCCAGTCCGGTCCCCTCGCGACCGCCCTTGACGGTCGCCTCGAACCAGACCGACTCGCCATCGACCTGCTCGTAGTACTCGCCCGCCTCGTCGTACCGACGGCGAGCGTCGACTGAGATAACGATACATTGATTCCCGAAGGCGGTTGCTCCCTCCTCGATGAGATCCGGGTTCTCGATCGCGCCGGTATTGATCGACACCTTGTCGGCCCCGGCCCGGAGCGTCTCTTTGATGTCCTCGCGAGTCCGAATTCCGCCACCGACCGTCAGCGGGATAAATACCTCGTCAGCGACTGCTTCGACAGTTTCGAGCATCGTCTCTCGCCCCTCGGCGCTTGCCGTGATGTCCAGAAAGACGAACTCGTCGGCCCCGGCCTCGTTGTATCGCTTGGCCATCTCGACGGGATCGCCAGTGTACTGGAGGTCCTCGAAGTTCACGCCGGTGTAGACCGCTGCGTTGCCCTCGTCGTCCAGATCAACATCGATACAGGGAATGATCCGTTTCGTGAGCGTCATCTGGCTCCGCTTTCGGTGCGGGCGCTCAAAAGTGGTCTGCACCGCTTTTCGTCGCCGGACGGAGACTCCAGTTTGAAGTACGCTGAACCGTGATTGTCGGATCCGATAGTTGCAAGTGCCAGCACCGAGAACCGCCGGGCATGAACGACGACCACGCCGAACAACGACCCGAGTACGATCCGACCGAACCCCAACCCCCCGCCCGGGAACCGCCACTACGGAGCACTGCCCCACAGGGTGAATACACCACCGGCCAAGTCGCGACCGGGTTCGCGATCGCCACTATCGGCATCGCGATCACGTTCGGGCTGGCACTGCTGATGGCCTGAAAGGATCTTCCCAGTCTCGTAGCGTACCGGACACACCGGAAGACTCACTCTGCTTGTCTTCTAATCTTCGTTCGCTTCGTTATCCCACGACAAGGCCGCGAGAATGATCGCGGAAGATTTGAACGGAAGACGGTCCTACTCGCTGTTTCGCTCTCCCCCGCGGGCTACGTCTGCTAAGCTCAAATGCCCGTTCGAACGTTCAGATTTGCTTCCCCATGAACTTGTGAGCGACAGTAAATATGGGCACACGGAGGTCTCGTAAGGAGTGAGCGATGCTCACCTCCGAAGCACTGCGGATAGCCACACAGGTCGTAGTGCGGTCGGTAGGCGGCGACCTGAACGCGCGTGTACTCGGCGTCATCGTCGTAGCAAACCGGACAAGCGGGTTCCGGGTCGTCAGTGTCCGGGTCCGGTCGGTGGAGCATCCTGGCGTATTGTGAGCGATTTCTGACAGCAATTTCAACGTCAGTTCGGCCCGAACCGGTCCGACTGCTCACGGCCGCCACCCCCGCGTTTCACTCGCTAAAACCGCACGACGGGGCGAGGCAACCGGTAGACGTGCATTCCTTCTATTCTCAACGGGGTTTGTTGCACTACCCGGCGAGACACAAATACGCTTCTCGGGGACTATACCCGGGACTGACCGGATAGTTCGCGAAGAAGACGGGGTGTAGTGGACTCGCGGGGATTTGAACCCCGGGCCTCTTCCTTGCGAAGGAAGCGATCTGCCGCTGATCTACGAGCCCGCGTGTAGACGTAGATAGGTCGAGACAGTTGAATCCGACGATCCGAGTGCGTGGTCAGTCCTCGAGGACGATCTCGATGGAGACGTCGTTGGGCACCTGGATGCGCATGAGCTGGCGGAGCGCGCGTTCGTCGGCGTCGATGTCGATCAGCCGCTTGTGGACACGCATCTCCCAGTGCTCCCATGTGGCGGTCCCCTCACCGTCGGGAGACTTCCGGGCTGGGACTTCCAGCGTCTTGGTCGGGAGCGGCACCGGACCGGAGAGCTCGACCCCAGTCTTGTTGGCAATCTCACCGACCTCATCGCAGATGGCGTCGAGGTCTTTCGGACTCGTGCCCGCCAGACGGACGCGTGCTTGCTGCATTATTCGCGCTCGTCGACGTCAAGGACCTGTCCGGCAGCGATGGTCTGGCCCATGTCTCGGATGGCGAAGCTCCCCAGCTCGGGGATCTCGCTGGCCGGCTCGATGCTGAGGGGTTTCTGTGGTCGAACAGTGACCTTCGCGGCGTCGCCCGACTGGATGAAGTCAGGGTTCTCTTCGGCGACCTCGCCGGAAGAGGGATCGATCTTCGCGTCGATGGACTCGATCGTACAGGCGACCTGTGCCGTGTGGGCGTGGAAGACCGGCGTGTACCCGGCCGTAATCACGCTCGGGTGCTGCATGACGACGATCTGGGCCTGGAAGGTGTCGGCGACCGTCGGCGGATGGTCGGCGGGGCCACAGACGTCACCACGGCGAATGTCGTCCTTGCCGACGCCGCGGACGTTGAACCCGACGTTGTCGCCGGGGCCCGCGCTGTCGACTTCCTCGTGGTGCATCTCGACGGTCTTGACCTCGCCACCGACGTCGCTTGGCTGGAAGACGACGTCGTCACCGGGGAACATCTCACCGGTCTCGATCCGACCGACGGGGACTGTCCCGATACCGGAGATGGTGTAAACGTCCTGGATCGGCAGCCGAAGCGGCGCGTCCGTCGGCGGCTCCGGTACCGGCAGGTCGTTGAGTGCCTCGAGGATGGTCGGCCCATCGTACCAAGGCATGTTGTCGCTGGTGTGTTCGACGTTGTCGCCCTCGAAGGCGGACGACGGGATGAAGCTGGCGTCCTCGGTGTTGAACTGGACCTGCTTGAGCAAGTCCTTGACTTCCTCGACGGCCTCCCGATACCGGGACTCCTCGTAGTCGACGAGGTCCATCTTGTTGACGGCGACGATGAGCTCGTCGATACCCAGGGTACGAGCCAGGAAGACGTGCTCCTGGGTCTGGGGCTGGACGCCGTCGTCCGCGGCGACCACGAGCACGGCGTTGTCGGCCTGGGACGCGCCCGTGATCATGTTCTTCACGAAGTCACGGTGGCCCGGACAGTCGACGATGGTGAAGTAGTACTCGTCGGTGTCGAACTCCTGGTGGGCGATGTCGATGGTGACCCCGCGCTCGCGCTCCTCGGCGAGGTTGTCCATCACGTAGGCGAACTCGAAGCCGCCCTTGCCCTTCTCTTCGGCTTCCTCTCGGTGCTGCTCGATGACGTGCTCCGGAACGCTGCCAGTTTCGAACAGAAGTCGCCCGACGAGAGTGGACTTCCCGTGGTCGACGTGTCCGATGATGGCGAGGTTCTGGTGCGGTTTGTCCTCACTCATTGGAATCTCACGCGCAGAGGCGCTGTATCGGAATCGTTCGGCAGAAGTAATTAAAACGGTTTCGATACGCCGTTCGTACGATCGCGGTTTCGTATGGCGATCTGGGAACGCATGACACGACCGCGATGGGACGTCAGTAAGCCGCCGCGGGAGCGGACCCGTTCGGTTTACCCGAGCCGACCGACGTCGGCGAGGATTGCCGACGCAGTCTCGGGACCGCCCGCACCGCGGCCCGAGAGGTTGAGTCGGCCGGCGTTCGCCGTTTCCAGCTGGACGATGTTCGTCGTGCCCGTCACCGCGAGTTCGCTATGCTCGGGCACGAGCCGCGGCCCGACGCGAACCTCGCCGTCGACGACTTCGCCGATCAGCCGGATCGTCCGGCCATCTTCGCGGGCGAGTTCGAGCGCACTGCCCGGGACGTCTTTGATCCCCTCGACAGTCGCATCCTCGAGGGAGTAGGTCCGCTCGCCCTCCGCGAGGACGTTCGCCAGGATCACGCACTTCAGTGCGGCGTCGGTTCCCTCGACGTCGAAGGAGGGGTCGGTCTCGGCGACGCCGAGATCCTGAGCCTCAGCGAGGACGTGCTCGTAGCCCAGGCCCTCGGCAGCCATCCGCGAGAGGATGAAGTTCGCGGTCCCGTTGAGGATGCCCCTGGCGGCCGTGACCGTCCCCGGATCGTAGTCTTCGATCGTCGAGAGGACCGGGATCGCTCCACCGACGGTAGCCTCGAAACGGACCTCACCGTCGCTCTCTCGCTCCAGCGCGCGGACGTCAGCGTAGCGTTCGGCCATCGGTCCCTTGTTGGCCAAGACGACGTGTCGGTCCTGTTCGAGGGCAGCCTCGACGTGACTGAAGCCAGGTTCGGCGTCGTCCAACGTCACCGGCGTCACTTCGATCAGGGCGTCGTACTCGGCAGTCAAGGCGTCCTCGGGGTCCTCCTCACCGAGATGGGCCTCACCCGCGGTTCGCTGTCGTTCGAGGGCCGCCGCAGTGTCCAGCCCGTCGGGATCGATCGCTGCGGCGTCGACGTTAGCCATGGCGGTGACGCGATGCCCGTATGCGCTTGCGAGTTCGGCGACGGAAGTCCCGACTGTCCCCGTTCCCATGATGGCGAGATCCATCAGGCCTCACCCCCGGGGGCAAGAGGTTCGACGACGCGCAGATCCTTCTGTTCGGCCACCGACCGAACCGCAGCGAGGGTATCCTCGACGGCACCCTGTTCGGTCTTGAGGCGCAATCGGGCGCTGGAAACGTCTTCGACGCCTTCCGGGGCGGACAGCGAAAGATCAGTGACGGCTCCGTTCTCGGCACGGAGTGCCGAGAGCGTATCCGACAGGTCCGTGTCGACGAGGTGGCCTACGAGCAAGACTGTCACCTCCTCGCTGTACCGTTCCTGGCCAGCCTCGATCACGTTGACGCCGGCCTCCCGCAGTGCCTCGACGATCCCGTCGAAGCGGTCGGGCGTCGCCTCCAGGTCGACCTCTACGGGAATATGACCACGTGGGGTCATGTTACCGCGTTCATGATAGATACTCAAGAGGTTTCCACCATTCTCGGCGATCGGTTCGAGGGCCCGGAGGAGTTCCCCGGGTTCGTCGACGAGTTCGAGCCGAACTGTGTACGCCCGGACTTCGTCCTGGGGATCGCTCATAGAACACTCACCTCGACTAGCGAAGACGCGTGTCTGGGCGCGTACATCGTATCCAATCCACGGGTGGGCTAGTATAAGAATCCCCTGAACGTGACTCCTCGGGACAAAGCAGGTGCTGCCGTACGCAGACATCGGCAGAGTTTACAGACATGACAGCGCATGAAATGGTGTGGCCGAGGACGAACGGACCGTCGAGCAGCCGTCGGAAACCGTCGACAGCGGCGAGTCCGGTTCGCCTGCAACCGTTGACGAGATCGACACCGAACGAAACGAAGCCGACGCCTCGACGGACGCCGCGAGGAACCGGTTGGACGCTGACGAGGCCATCGCGAGGTTCTACGAGCTAGACGAGGACTTCGACCGACCACCCGGCGGAGCGTCAGGTGAACCGCGCCGTGCGATAGTCACCGACGCGGAGCAGGTCGACGAAGGAGAGATCCCCGAGACGTATCCGCTCGAGGGTGATCCGGCACAGGCGATCGCGCTGACGCTGGACTTCGGCACGGAGACGGCGACCGCCTACCTCGCCTTGCCTGGGGGCGACCGTGAGACAGGGCTGACCAGATTACTGGACGCACTCGACGTCGAGTTACGTGGTCTCTACGGCGAAACAGTCCTGGTCGAACGGCAAGGCGTCCACACCGTGATCGTCACGCCCGAGGAGACGCCCCGGGGGAGCGATCGCCGCCCGGGCATACTCGTCGGGATGGGCATCGTCGCCACGTTCGTCGGCATTCTGTCGCTCGTCCCGGACGCAGCCACGGTGTCCGCTTCCGCTGTGGGCCCTAGCGACGTACGCCATGCTGCCCGCTCTCGTCTACAAAGACGCCTGGTACGTCCGGACGCACAGTGACTGGGACGGCGGACCGGCCTACTGGGCGCTGTTTGCCGCGCTCCCGTTCCTGAACCTCGGGACGATCGGGCTGTATTTTTGGCGGCGCTCCCGGGCACGGTTTTTCGACAAACAGTGCTCGATGACGGGGTCGATCGCCGCGAAAGTACGCTCGCTGCTGTGATCGGGTCGAAATCGGTCGATGACTCACTCGTGACCGAACACGTCGACGGGCGCGTAGGGTTCTTCGAGATATTCGACATCGGATTCGCTGAGATCGACGTCGAGCGCCTCGACGGCCTCCTCCAGGTGTTCGATGCTCGACGTCCCGACGATCGGCGCGTCGACGTTGTCGTTCTGGAAGTGCCAGGCCAGCGCGATCTGGGCCATCGTCACACCGTAGTCGTCGGCAAGTTCTTCGACGCGGCCGTTGATCTCCTCGCTGCCCGGCCCCTCGTGGTACGGCGTCCCGTAATCGACTTCGTGTTCCGCACGCGTCGTCGTCATGAACTCGTCGTGGGGACGGGTGAGATAGCCCGCCGCCAGCGGCGACCACGGCAGGACACCGACGTTCTCCTTGTCACAGACGGGGTACATCTCGCGTTCCTCCTCGCGATACGTCAGATGATAGAGGTTCTGCATCGTCTCGAACCGGGCAAGTCCCGCCCGGTCGCTGACGTGCAGCGCCTCCTGGAACTGGTGAGCCCACATCGACGAAGCGCCGATGTGACGGACCTTCCCGCGGCGGACGGCATCGTCAAGCGCCCGCAGGGTGGTCTCGATAGGGGTGTCGTAATCCCAGCGGTGGATCTGGTAGAGATCGACCGTCTCCATGCCGAGGCGATCGAGACTATTCGAGAGTTCCTGTTCGATCGCCTTCCGGGAGAGGCCCTGGGCGTTGGGGTTGTCCTCGTCCATCTCGCCGTAAACCTTGGTGGCGACGACCTGCTCGTCACGGTCGTAATCTGCGAGTACGTCGCCCAGGATCTTCTCGCTCTCGCCCGAAGAGTAGACGTTTGCGGTATCGAAGAAGTTGATCCCCAGGTCGATCGCCCGCTCTACGAGTTCCCGCCCTTCCTCCTCGTCCAGCATCCAGTCGTCCCCGCCCCCAAAGCTCATACAACCCAACGCGATCTTTGAAACCTCCATGCCGGTCGAACCGAGTGTCGTATACTCCATGCCATACGGAACACGAGTCCCGATGAAATATATCTACCGGCGTAAACAGTCGAGACAGGAGCGAGACTAATATCGGCTTTCAGCGTAGTGAACGAGATGGCTGTCGTCGAGCGTACGACGGCGCTTGCGCCGTCGTTTCACCGTCAGAGCAGAGCTCTGACGGGCTCTCGTTCGCTGTCGCTCCACGGGTCGCTTCGCTCCCCGCTCCGCATCGAGGGCTCCCGTTGGTCGCCCTCGCTTCGCTCACGAGAACACTGCGAGCGAGTCAGTGACTCGCTCGCAGATGTTTTTGGTCCAGCTTTTTGCGAAGAGGGTCGCCGTCGGCGACCCTCTGAAGTAAAAAGGTGGTCTCTAGAAGTAATCGATCGCTTCGGGCAGCTCGGTCTTCATGCCCTTGCGCTCGCGAATCTCGGTGATCTTCTCGGGCTGGAGGTTGTCGGCCATGACGCGGAAGCCGGCGTTCTCGGTGTTCCAGGAGGCACGCCCCTCGGTTGCGCTCCGGATGTCCGAGGAGAAACCGATCATCTCCTCGACGGGCGCGATGCCCTCGACGACCATCAGGTCGCCTTCCTGGTACATGTCGTCGACGCGGCCACGCCGGCCCTGGACCTCGCCACTCGCGGCGCCCATGTGCTCGTTGGGGACGTCGATACGGACATCCTGAATCGGTTCGAGCAGGCGGATCTCGCCGTCGATCAAGGCGTTGTGCAGCGCCTGGCGAACGGCGGGGATGACCTGCGCCGGGCCGCGGTGGATGGCGTCCTCGTGGAGCCGGGCGTCGTGGAGCCGAATGAGCGAACCCTGGACCGGCTCAGCTGCGAGCGGACCGTCGTTGAGCGCTTCCTCGAACCCTTCGAGAACGAGTTCCATCGTCTCGTTCAAGTGCTGGATCCCCTTCGTGTCGTCGATGATGACGTTCGTCCCGTGGATGTGCTCGACGTTCTGGGACGTGTCCTTGTCCATGCCAGCTTCCTGGAGCGCTTCACGGCGCTCGAGTTCGGGCATGTCCATGGAGGCCTCGCCGAGCTGGATCGCGTCGACGATGTCCTCTTCGAGGGGTTCGACCGTGATGTAGAAGCGGTTGTGACGGTTCGGCGAGATCCCTTCGACCTCGCGGCTGGACTCCTGGGGAGCCTCCCGGAAGACGACGATCGGTTCGCCGGTCGTGATCGGGATACCCTGGTTGCGCTCGATGCGCTGGGTGACGACTTCAAGGTGGAGTTCGCCCTGCCCGGAGATGAGGTGCTCGCCGGTGTCTTCGTTGATCTCGATCTCGATGGTCGGGTCCTCTTTGGAGACCTGCTGGAGCGTCTCGATGAGTTTGGGCAGGTCGTCCATGCGCTGGGCCTCGACGCTCTTGGTGATGACCGGCTCGGAGATGTGCTCGATCGACTCGAATGGCGTCATCTCGAGGCTCGAAACCGTCGAGCCCGCAATGGCGTCTTTCAGGCCAGTGACGGCAGCGATATTGCCAGCCGGGACCTCCTCAACTTCCTCGCGCTCGCCCCCCATGTAGACCCCGACGCTCTGGACACGGTTCTTGCCTGCCGTCCCGGAGACGTACAGTTCTTGACCCTCCTCGATGGTGCCGGAGAAGACACGACCCGCCGCGACCTCGCCGGCATGGGGGTCGACGCCGATGTCGGTGACCATCAGGACAACGTCGCCGTCCTCGTCGACCAGTTGCATCTGCTCGGCGACCTCGCTATCGGCGTCGCCACGCCAGATGCGGGGAATACGACGGGGCTGGGCGTCGATAGGGTTCGGGAAGTGCTCACATACCATGTCGAGGACGACATCCGCCAGGGGCGTCCGCTCGTGAAGTTCCTGGCGGTTGTCGTTGCGCTCAAGTTCCATGATCTCGCCGAAGTCCATCCCGGTGCGCTGCATCGAGGGCATCGAGACGCCCCACTTGTACAGTGCCGACCCGAAGCCGACGGTCCCCTCCTCGACGGAGACTGTCCAGTCGTCCTCGATGTCGTCCATCTCCTCAGTCATCCCGCGGATGAGCTCGTTGACGTCCTGAATGACGCCTAGGAGTCGCTCTTGCATCTCCTCGGCCCCTTCCTGAAGCTCGGAGATGAGGCGGTCGACTTTGTTGATGAACAGCGTGGGCTTGACGCCCTCCCGTAGCGCCTGTCGGAGGACGGTCTCGGTCTGGGGCATCGCGCCCTCGACGGCGTCGACGACCACCAAGGCGCCGTCGACGGCTCGCATCGCGCGAGTAACGTCCCCGCCGAAGTCGACGTGGCCCGGTGTGTCGATAAGGTTGATGAGGTGGTTGGTCCCCTCGTATTCGTGAGTCATCGAGACGTTCGCCGCGTCGATGGTGATCCCACGTTCCTGTTCGTCTTCCTCCGTGTCCATGGCGAGTTGCTCCCCGGCAGTCTCGTCGGAGATCATACCCGCGCCGGCCAGAAGGTTGTCAGTCAGCGTCGTCTTCCCGTGATCGACGTGAGCAGCGATGGCGATGTTCCGGATGTTCTCCGGCTTGTCCATCAGTGTCTCACACTCCTGTACGATCTTCTTGCGTCGGCCCATGATATGCGATTCTACCGGCAGGCGCGGTAAAAGGGTAGTGTTTCGCCGTGAGCGTGCCATTCGCACTCGAACGGCGAGGCTGGAAAGAGAGCGACTGGAGAGGAGCGATCTTTCGGTGTTTCCGCGTGAGTGCGCCACTCAGGCGCACGAACGCGGACGCTCGTCAGCGAACGGGCAAAGCGAGTGAACTGAAGGTGTTTCGCCGTGAGCGTGGCAGTTACACACGAGAGAGCAGCGTCTCAGAGCGTCACTGATCGGTGTTCGTTGTTGACGTCCGAGCCGGGACCGAACGGCCAGAGGGAGAACCGCCGGGACCCCAAGAGTCATACGCTACAATCGATTGTGAATAACCCACATGGAGTTGCAGGTCGGCGGTTCCGGCCCGGCCGCACCGTTTCTCGGGGCGCGAGACCTCTTCGAGACCGAATACGACCTCGATCGTCCGGTAACTGTCGAGATCCGGCGCGATCCGGACGAGCGAACCCGTGTCAGTCACGACGACGACCGCCACACGCTGGTCGTCTCCCGGCGGGTGGCCACCAGCGCGATGGCACGGGAGTTTGCACTCCACGAGTTCGCGCATATGCATCACACTGAAGAAGGCCATCCCTCACATACACTCCCAACAGAAGAGGCGATTTTTCTGGCACTCTCCGGACGGAGCGTCGAGCGCCGGACGGTCGCACAGTGTTACCAGATCGCTAATCACGCCCGCGACGTCTACGCGGACGACGTCTGGATGGACCTTGCGCCCGCCGCCAAGCTGGTGGACTTCCTGGAGGCCAGTCTCGCCGCTGCGGTGGCAGATCGTCCCGACGACCCGATAGGCTGGGACCGCATCACGGGTGGGGCCGACCCGGATATTACGGCGGTCAATGCCGCGTTCGCGCTGGCACTGGTCGAGCGACACGACCTCGTCGAGACCGGCCACCGGCTGTACGATCTTGCCCACGCCGCCGCCACCGACGCGCCCCATCTCGGAGTTGACGAGTTTCGTCGCCGATTTCGGTCACTCGACCGTGACCCGTCCGAAAGCGAGTTTCGCGGGGCTCTAGTCGACCTCACACGAACGTATGCGACTCGGACGTCCCAGCTCGCAGACTGAGTTCGATCACCGAAGGACATATTCGATCAACACACCCGATTGCGTCCGCCTCGATCATGCCAGCACAAAGAAGAACACTGCCAGCAGCGATATTGCCGTCCGACGTTCGCGACCGTCAAGACATCGTTTCGGCGGAGAAATAGTCGGAATACTAGGGTGTCATAGAACCGTTCACAAGCCGGTTGGTTTCACGACCGAAGGGCGTGAATCTCTTGGTCAGTACCCGTGCTTATCTTTCACCAGGAGCCGTTTCAGACCAGTACATGAAAATAGCGTTACCGAGGAGGAGACAGCCGAACGCCAGATGAAACACACCCTCCGGAATACATTTATACCGTATCACGGAAAAGATAGGACTAGTAACGATGAGATCCAGGGGATTGACTGCGGTTGCCGGCACCGACAGGGGCGTCTCGGAGTTGGTAGGGTACGTGTTGTTAGTTGGAATCGTTATCGCCGGGGCACTGGCGATCATGGTATTCGCAACACCGTTGATGAACGACAGTCAGGATCAACAGGTGGACGAAACGTCGGAATTCGCCATGGAAGAAGTCGATGCGCGCCTTACATCACTCGCGGCCTCCGGCGGATCGGCCGCGACCGAGTTTCGACTCCTCGAGAACGAACAGCAGACTCACAACGAGCCGGAACTAGTGGCAAACAAAGGCCATATAAACGTCACTATCAACAAGAATAGTACCTGTTCGGTGAACACGTCTCTGGATTCGATCCGTATCGAGACAGAGACGGACGATACCCTGGTCTACGAGGCCGGTGGTGTCTGGCGACAGTCGAGTGAGGGGGGCGTGGTCGCGGTCACCCCGCCGACGCTCAGCATCCAGAATGGTCACGTCGATCTCTCTCTGACGAACCTGACCGGCAGTGTCTCGGGTGGGAGTACTGAAGCGCTATTGAACGCGACGACATCGAACCAGGACACCCGGAACGCGATCCAAACGCTGTACCAGGGGAACTGCAAGCGCCCGGACAACGTCACGGTCGAAATAAAGAGCAATCTCTACGAGGGCTGGGCCGAACACCTAGAGGACACGGGCGGATATACCTCTCTGACTGTCGACGAAAATAACGAGACGACGACGGCCTTCCTCGCCCAAAGTGCGCTGCCGCCCGAAACCAACGACGCGGTGAACAACGTCGTCAACCTGACGAACGCGAGCTACATGAGCAACGTGACGGTCTCCCAGAGCGGGATTGCCGTCAGCAAAAACGCCAGCAACAACTACACGGTCTACGTCGAGCCGGTGGCCGACGATATCAATATCGGGACGGTGCGAAACATCTCTGCATCTGGCAACGTGACCCGCGATCCGGTGGACGTGATGTTTGTGGTCGACGAGTCAGGGTCGATGGGAAATCCAGCGGCAGGCTCAAGCAAGGACAAGTACCAAGTCGCACGGGGCGCGATGCAGAACTTCACGACGTATTTGACTCCGGCCTACGACCGAGCCGGTCTGGTCGGCTTTAAAAAGATATCGTCTGGATGGACTAATAGGTTTGTTGCAAACGTCTATCGGACGAATGACTATAGATTGAGCGGTAATCTGACGAAATTCAATTCGACAGTAAACAAAACCAAACATTCTGGAGGGACGTTCACCGCGATCGGCATGAAACGGGCGCACTCAATTTTGAGCCTAGAGTCGAACGAAACCCGGGACAAGTACATCATTATGCTGTCTGACGGAAAGAACACAGGCACTCAAGAGATCTACGTCGGAGATACCAGATACACTGACCCGGACCCGGCAACTGAACGGATCGCCACGCTGGCTAACAGATCTAGGACGACGGTACATACGATCGGATTCGCGGACAACGCCGGTGATCTGAACGAGGCATTCCTCAACCAGACAGCAACAAACGGCGGGGGGAAATACTACTACGCCAAAAACGCGAGTGAGCTCGAAAAGGCGTTCGAACGGATCGCTAAGCGCGTCTCCAGTACCCAGCAGATCGGACGAACGCCGTTCTCGACAAATATCTCAGCGAACGGGTCGATACAGACGCCCCAGATTACCGGGAACGTCTCCAACATCGCCAACGTGACGAAGATGAACAAGACGTTCCTGAACGTCAACGACCCAACCGCGCCCTCAACGTTCAGTCACGCGTTCTCTATCTCGGACGGAGGAAACGTGAACTTCAGCGCGACGGTGTACGGCTGTGACCAGTGGGTCACGACGGGACAGAAACAGACTACCAACGGCAGTAACTACCCGGTGACACGCTGTAAGACGATGAACCCCTCGAAGAACACGACCGTCTCGGGAAGCGATGTCACTGTCTACACGAACGCCAACTCGACGGCGTTCACCACCATGCTCGGCAACACGAGGACGGCCGACTGGCAAGCGAATCTGACCGACCTCGTCGTCAACCGGTCGCTCTATAACGCGACGACGGATCAACTCAGCCTCGACAGCAACCAGGCGCTGGTGCTCTATGATTTCCCCGACGGGAAAAACAGCGACAATAAAATGTTGGTTCTCTATACGATCGGGGAGAGCGATGAGATGCGACCAGCCAACGTCGTCGACATCTCCATCAGTAATATCGAACTAGAGCAGGAGTAGCGACGGGGCCAACCACCGTTGGCCCGAACGTTTGTTCGCGATCAGTTCGACAGGCTGACCGAGATGTTCGTCTGTCGGACGTAGACGCGTTCGAGACTCCCACCACACTGGATCGTCGTCCCCGAAGCGTTCCAGTTCTCGGCGTTGTCGAAGTGGTCCGTCCACGGTCCTTCGCGCGGCGAGGTCATCTCTACGGTCACGTTCGCGGCGTTAGTGGCGTTATCACCCGTCCGATTCACCGGATAGACGAGTCGAGTATCGGAATGGCTGGCGGTGATCGACACCTCCCCTCCGCTGATCTTGCCGGCCTGGGTCCGTTCTTCGAGAGTGACGAACGACAGCACAGCGACATCGTCACTGCAAACGAACTTGGGTTCGGTGGTCATGACGCCACCCTGTGACTCCTGGCGATACGTCGCCCCGTTCTCGTAGGAGATGCGTGTCGATCCCTGTGAGTAGACGAGTGCGTTGAGATCGAGCAACTCACTATGGAGTCGCCCACCACTCGAATTGAAGACGGTCACGTTCGCTACCGATCCTTTCTCGACTTCGATAGATCCGCCCGAGAGGTCCATCGCTTCGGATCGAGTCACCGCGTCACCCTCCTCGATGCTCTCAAGTGACCCCCCGACAATCTCCATCGCCTGTTCCGCGTTGTCGAGTTGCTGGGCGTCCCGGAAGTCAGTGAGTTGCCCGAACCCGAGCGTCGCGATGAGCGTGACCGACACGAGCACGATCCCGAACGTCAGCGAGAAGCCGACGAGTTCCGAGACGGCACGAGTGTCTTGGCCGAGCCACTGTCGATCCGCCATACTGTCCCGGTCAGCCGGCCACGACGATATCCCGGACATCTCAGGGGCCCTCCGTGATCAACGTCCGGTAAGACGTATCGTCGCTCCAGTACCGGAGACCGACCGTTATCGGGTATAGATCCTCTCCGTCCTCCAGGCCCTGAATACGGATGGTAGCCGTATCACCGGAATTTATCGTGATAGGAGTTTCGAGAGGGATTATAACACCGTCTTCCTTGTTGGAGAAATCAATTTCTGCATCTTGCCCGTGCAAGCTTCCTGTATCAATCTTAAGTTCAGGACGATCGATAGGAAATCCGAAAGGAGGCGAGTCTTTCGCTTCCATCGAGTCAACATGCTCAGGGTCAATGCTGATGTGCGAAAGGGTAACGTCCTCCGAGGACCAATCATTCGTCACGGTAAAGCTAAGACACTGACCGGTATCCGGACACGAGCCAGATTTGTCTTCCGCCATGTCATCGTTGTACACCAGCCCGGACACGGAGATCGTGCGGGTCTTGTTCCCGACGCCACCCTCGTCGTCGACGGTTCTGAGCTTGATCTGATGGGTACCGGGCGACAGCCCGCTCGTGCGATTGTAGAT
The DNA here is from genome assembly GCF_900880625.1 of Halorhabdus rudnickae. NCBI lineage: Archaea > Methanobacteriati > Methanobacteriota > Halobacteria > Halobacteriales > Haloarculaceae > Halorhabdus > Halorhabdus rudnickae. The sequence goes on along the minus strand of NZ_CAAHFB010000004.1, from coordinate 5,457 downwards.
CTGACCGGACGAAGCGTTCGCCCCGTCGACGTACCAGTAATAGTCAGTGATCGATCCGTCCGGATCGCGACTCGGCGAGGCATCGAACTCGATACTGTCACTGCTGTCAGGGAATGTTGGGTCGAACGTGAACTCGGCAATCGGCAGCCGATTGAGTGGGTTAATGGCCGCCCTCCCCGACTGAGCGACGTTGGATCCGACCCCCATCTGTAGCGTATGATCGATCGGAACCACGTCCGATCGCGTCGCAGCACCGCCCACCCGGACGGCCCGCAGAGTGAACGTCGTCGAGTCCAATCGCTCAATCGAGACGTGTACGTTCGAACCGTTCTGGACGGGGAACTCACGGACGAGGTTCCCACCGGGACGGGAGACCTTAACAACCAGGCAGGCGCTGGCGGCTACGCGACACGCGCTTGCGTCCTCAAGAGAGACGCCGTAGGAATTCGACAGCACCTGTGCCGGTTGGTTGACGCGGAGCGTCGCCTGCTGGCTGTCGGTACCGAGCTGTGCGGCCTCCTCCAGTTGACTCGCCAGTTCGGCCCCGATGGACTCGACCTGCTGGCGGGCGCCGACATCGCGCTTGTCTTCGAGGTACGCGTTCGCGGCGAAGATGAGCCCGAAGATCAGGACCGTCGTAATCGCGATCGACAGCGAGTGAGTGACCGGCGTGGATATTCCCCGATCATCGTCAGATAATCTGGTGGCATGCATCGGTACAGGCGCCGTAGCGGACGATGTTCGTTGTCGACGTTTCGATGTCATGTTTCCTCTCCGTAGACGGTAACGTTCCGCTGTTGGGCATATTGGGCTGTAGCGGACTGATACGTGAGATCGACCGAGCCGTTCCAGACGACCGGCGATCGACATAGCGGGACCGTGCTGGTTGCTCGACAGCGGTCGAAAGAGGTGAAACTCGCGTTCCACGTGCTGTCTGTGACAATCGAGTACTTCCCGGCGACGTTGTCACCACCCTCGAGGGATATGTCGTACTTCGGATCGAGATACTCCCCGATCCCGGTGAACGAACAATTCTCGCTCGATCCTGTACCCTCATAGAGGTCCAGAAGGATACGACCGCCGGTCGACGTACAGTTTACCGAGTCTAGGTTCGTCGACGAATTGTAGACGGCAAGCGAGAGGTTGTTCCCGTCGCCGCCGTCCGATCGATTCATCCGGAAGTTGAGGCCCTCACTACTACCGGACGTGTTGATCCACGCGTGGTCGGCAGTCGTGTTCCGAAGATTGACGTTCAGGAGGAACCAGCCAACGTCGGTCTCGTTACTGGGCGATATGACGGGCCAATTGGTACCAGGGGCCGTATGAGGGGACGTGAAGTTCCCGTCGCTCGGCTGGACGAGTCGCGTCCCGTTGTGGAACGTCGTGTTGTAGGAGACGTTCACGTACGCAGTCCCGGACATAGCGTGGGAACGACCCAGCACCTCGTTGTATCCGGCGATCGATTCCGTGACGTTCTCGTTGAGTTGGTCGACGGACCGATCGTGGGCCTCGTGGTTGACACGCAGCAGTACCGATCGGGTGGCCTTGCCGGCCTCGAAAGAGAACGCGTCGACACCATTGACCTCGGCCGAGACGCGTTCGGTCCCGGCGTTCTCCGTGAACAACACAGTGTTGACGACCATCGCAAGGACGACGACGACCAGCGCGATGACCAGCGCCCCAATGAGCAACAACTGGCCACGACGATCCGACGGGAGCGATCGCTCGCCCCCGAGTGGCCCGGTCACCATACGATCACCCGCACTTCTACGATATTGTACACTGGCCCGTCTACAGCGTTCGGAACCGGATAGTACCCACTTTTCCCGGGGACCGGATTCGTCGTCGAGCGCGTGTCGTACTGCCACAGTTCAGCCGTCCCGGCAGAAGGGCCAGTCAGTGTCATATTGTCGTATAGCACGACACGCTGGGACGCCACGACGGCGTCGCCCGATGGTGATCCTTGCGAGGCGATCGTGACCGTTCCAGTCCCGTTGGACGGACCGGATTTGAGATACGTCATCTCGACGTTGTACAGCCGCCCCCGCTCGGTGACACCCTCACGGAGCAGAGTACCGAGTGAGCCTGGGACTTCCGCCATGCCGTAGCCGATGTCCGGGTTCAGCGCCCCGGAGAACGTCCGGCGACTCTGGGACCAGTTCCGGACGAGCGACGAGAGATCGTTGTCCTCCGCTTGGGAGGCGATCAACAAGGCGTCGTCAGTCTGCTGGCGGATATTCTCGCGGAGTTCCGAATCGACTGCGCCACCAGTTTCGGGCATCACGACGACGATCTGGAGAGCATACCACACTGCGGTCAGGATCAGCAACGCACCGACCAACCCCTCCAGAGTAAACGCCTGTCCGCGATCCGTACAGCCCCCGTCCGTGCGGTGTGTCTGTTGTCGTCTCATGTTACCACGTCCTCACGACCATCCGGCAGGCCGGGTCACAGTTGCCCGACGTGACGTTTACGTGCACGATTCGAGTGGATATTGCGGTCTGATTCCGGGTGATGCCGTCGCCGACGGTTTCGAACTGTGCCGATCCGTTGAGCGCTTCAAGCGTGACGTTCAGTTGCGTCGGACGCGAAAGGTTGAACCGCGTCCTGACGTCCGACGTCGAGAGGGCGAACAGGTTCCTGGTCGCCGTCGTGTTGAGGTGGTTCGGCTGTTCCGGTACCGAGAGGTTCGAGACGATGGTCGAAGAGACCCGGTCAGCAGTCGCCTGCTTGTCGCGCCCAATGTCGGAGTGGAACGGACCGAGCAGCCCAGGGAACATCGAGAGAACGATGAAGATGCCGACGATGAAGATGCTGATCCCGAGGACGTAGTCCTGTAACGTCTGTCCGCGGTCTCCTCGGGGTCCGTGGCCCGTCTGCTGGCTCGCGTACTTTGGCATGTCTCGCATGCTCAACCCCCCGCGATGATCCACACCGCGAGCGACACCGTTAGCAGGCCGACCGCGAACTTCAATCCGGAGATGAGGTCGACGTTCCGGATGTAGCCGGCGATCACCGCCGAGAAGATCGCCTGCAGCGTCACGGCGTGGAAGAACAGCATCGACAGCATGTTCTCGCCGGGCATGTTCGACCCGAACGAACCCCCGGAACTAACGGACTCCCCGCCTGAGGCCTGTTCGGATAGCCCGGCCATCGTCCCGAAGAACTGCACCTTCAACATGGCGATGACGCCGAGCAACGTGAGGAACGTCATGACAATGATGACGACCTGCATCCGCGTCCGTGACTTGCGGTCGCGTTCGATGTCGTCCTGGTTCTCGCTGGCCTGAGCGGCCGTCGAGAGGACGTCCTGAATCTGATTCGAGGCCTCTTGGGCGTCACTGATGAGTTTCACCGTCCGGCTGAGTCGCGGGACGTGATACTTGTTGTTGAACTCCCTGAGTGCCTGTTTCAGACTCGTTCCGTACTGGACTTTCCGGTAGATGATCGAGAACTCATCGGCCAGCCGACCCGAGGACGTGTCGGCGACGATCCGCAGCGACTCGAGTAAGGTCATCCCCGTCTCGTTGGCACTCGAGAGTTTCCGCAAGTTCTCGGAGAGTTTCCCGACGACCGACTTGCGATACCGGACGTTCCACTCGTGGAAGATCGCGAGCGGAATGAAATTGAGATAGGCGGGCACGTACACCCAGAAGAACGTCCCCTGTAGCGGTGCCGCCTTCATATCCGCAATCGAGGTCGGTGCCCAGCCCGCAAGCACCGTGAGTAACAACGCGATCAGCGTCATCGGGATCGTCAGTGCGAGGACGTACAGTGGGTTGTTCCGGAAGAAAATGTGCGGGGCACGCACAATATCCATTGCCTGGTAGGACCCTTCCCGACTCTTGATCCGATCGAAGACGCTTCGATCGCCCGTGTACTCCTCGATCAGTCGCAGGTTGAGAACGCCTGAGTTTTCCTGGACGACGATGCCACGTTCGTCCGAATCCGGTCGGAGGTACCCGTCGCCGCTCTCGTCAGACGTGACCGTCGAGACCAGCACGAGGAACGCGACGTTGATGAGCGGGATCAACCCGTAGACGGTGATGTACATCAGCTGGGTGCTCGCGTTGCCCATCATACTCATCACGACGAGAATAATGATCAAAAGCAGGGGGAACAGCGACAGCGTCATGTACATCTCGCCGAACAACTCCAGCGTCTCGAGCATGCGCTCTTGGGCCTGCTTGCTCGTGCGCATGTACTTGTTCTTCTGATCCTCGAGGAACGACGTCATGTCCCCGCCGGAGTTGACGATCGAGAGCATGTCCGTCAGAAACTGGCTGAGTTCGTCGCTTGGGGTCTGGAGCGCCTGGTTGCGGATCGCCGTCCGGTAGTCGACATCGAAGTATTCAGTTTCGAGAACGATCGACTGGAACTCCTTTGCGACCTCGCCGTACGTGTCGTCAGCCTCGGCGATCGCCTGGAGGATGTCCAATTGATTGGTCGTGTCGCAAAGTCCTCTAGAGTTCAGTAGCAACTGGCTCCCGTGAGGAACGGGTCGCCTCTGGTGTCCAACCTGAGAGGTGACCCATGCACGCCACAATCGACGTGCGGTTGACTGTTAGCATCGACGACGACAAAACGATACCGCTGGCCGCGCTGGCTGAGTTCATCACTGACCAGAACGTCGAGTCAGTTCTTCTCGAAGGACTGGTCGAGAGCCTCGACGCGAGCCGCGTCGAGGCGCTCTGTGGCGAGAAACACGCTCACGGCAATGGTGATCAGCGATTCCAACGAGCTGGAACCGATACTCGCACAGCTGTCACAACCGCCGGTGAGCACGAGTTTTCTCTCCACTACGTCGAGGATACCGACGCTGACCACGACGAAGCCAGCTACTTCCGGCCCGTTGAAGATGTTCTCAGCTTCGACGGGCAAAACCGCTATCAGCAGGACATAGCCGCCAAGAGTGTCGATCTCGCTACCTCGCTCAGCTATCGTGATGCTGCTGACCACGGCGACGGCATCCTCTCGGAGATGCCGTCGCCGACCACTATCAACCGCCGCGCGAGAAAGTACGGCAGTAAGCTCAAGCAGTTCCTTCCCGACTGTGTCGCTGATACAGACGCTGATGCGGTTATTCCTGACGGCACGAAGTGTCACAGTCAAGACGACGACCGTTCGTACCACTCCGTCCAAGCCACGCTCGGCGAAGATACTGCAGAGGAGTCACGCTCCTTGCTGGATCTTTCGGTGAACGCTGATTGGGACGAGACAGCAGCTGACCTCAATGAGATCGACGCAGTCACTGACGACGCGACAGTCGTCAGTGACGCTGATGACGTGCGGTTGACTGTTAGCATCGACGACGACAAAACGACACTCTTGGCGGCTATGTCCTGCTGATAGCGGTTTTGCCCGTCGAAGCTGAGAACATCTTCAACGGGCCGGAAGTAGCTGGCTTCGTCGTGGTCAGCGTCGGTATCCTCGACGTAGTGGAGAGAAAACTCGTGC
>NZ_CAAHFB010000003.1 GCF_900880625.1 Halorhabdus rudnickae | reverse complement strand
GTAGAATCCCGCGAGCTTCTTCATGAACCGCGAGACCAGCGTGAACGGCCCGACGCCAGGCACCCAGAGGACGATCAGGATCGGCATCAGCAGGACGAACAGGTACAGCACCAGCTGTCGAATCAGGTAGATCAGCCCGATGATGACGAAGAGGGCGAGATCGACCGACAGCGAGATGACCAGCCCGATGACGCCGATGGCCGCGAAGGACGCGGTCTCGAACAGCGCGATCTCCTCGAGTGAGGGCAGCAGGAACTTCGCCAGCGCGTCCATAAATCGCAGGGACAGCGCCGCCAGCCACCACCACGAGAGGATCCCGATCAGTCCGGAGAAGGCGCGCTTCTTGAGCTTCGAGCGGTGGTAGTTGCTGAACAGGTGGCTCGTCGATTCCAGCAGGATGACCACGCCGATCGCAAGCCCCCACAGCGACAGCGAGAGCGGGACGATCGTTTCCCAGTAGTAGCCGTGGACGGCCGGCCACGGGCCGTTCGTGGGCGCCGCGAACACGGCGTCGGGGTGGGGCGTCTGGACGACGACCTCCAGCAGGGCGTCGCCGTGGGCCTCGATCGCGCCCTCGATCGGACTGAACAGCACCCGCAGGAGTTCCTGGATCGCGCCGGCGATGATGTCGCCGAGGCCGTCGAGCAGGCCCATGCGCCGGACGTCGGCCTGGCGACCGGACCCGCCGAGGACACCGATCAGCGCCAGGACACCGAGAGCGGGCCGCAGGTCCACCGCCCGGTCGCGACCGCTGTCGTCGGTCCGCGTCCGGGTCACAGTCCCCTCCATGGCGGCCAGAGTTGCCAGGTCGTGATCCGGTCGATCAGGTACGCCGCCAGCAGGAACAGGCCCACCGGAACCGCGAACCGGAAAACGTTCGCAAGCACCTGCAAGGACGGGCCGCCGAGGCTGAGCGTCACGCTATCCTCGACGTAGCCTCGGTCGTGGTGCCACCAGTCGCCGGGTTCGTATCGCGCCGAGACGAACGTTCCAGTATCGTCGAACGTGACCAGCGCGGTGCCGTCGTCGGTGGTGTTGACCCGCTCGCCGTCGATCACGACGAAGCCGTCCCGATCGGCGGTGTCGATGGGCGCGCCCGTCGCCGCGTCACGCAGGCGGACCTCGATCCTGGTCGTCGAGTCGGAATCGTTGCGGACCGCGAGCGTCAAATTGCTCCGGTGAATCGGAACGGTGTCGAAATCCGTGGTATCCACCGTCGTCGAACGCCCGCGAATGAATCCTCGGGCGCGGATCTCCGAAACCTGCTCGGGAAAGCGTGTGACGATGGTTCGGCTGCCCATGTAGGTGCCGTTCGGGACACCCAACTCGACGTTCTCGGGAAGCGTCGGCGCCTCGTAACGCTGGCCGTCCGTGGCGAGAACGCGAGTGGTCGGCTCCGCGGCCGACGCGCCCGTCGCCATCGGGAACGCGTTGACCTGCAACGGGTGCAGCGGCGAGTGCCGTTGCGTGGATTCGTTCTGCTGTGCGTAAACGAGGGTGTCCCACGACGGATCGCGCGCCGAGTAGAGTCGCCAGGTCCCCGTTACGTTCCCCTGGTCCGTGCTGTATCCCAGCCAGGGCCGGTTCGCTGTCACCGCGAGCGCACTGCTCCCGTCCGGATATTCGGCGCGCTTCCCGGTGATCTGGAGATCCTCCACGACGACGCGGCGGTCGTCCTCGACCGTGACCGTCTCCGTCGGATAGGTGTAGTTGTGATCGACGTCGGTCTGACAGCGCGTCGTAGTGCCGTTCTCCCAGCAGTCGGTCTCCTCCGTGCGGACGTGCTTTTCGAGGCGGACGAACACTTCCGTCTCGACCGCAATGCGATGAGACCCTCCAGCGAGGTCGTCGAACGCGAAGCGCGGCGTGTGGCTCCCGCCGTCACTCGCGACGGTTTCGCCGTCGATCGTAAACCGAGTCTCTTCGATCCGATGCTCTTCGAGTGACCAGTAGACCTGCCGGTCGCCCGTGGTGTCGTCTTCGGGAACGCGCACGCGATAGTCGGTGGTCGCGAGCACCTCGCCCGATCGCCCGACATACAGCGGTTGCCGGGAAGCCGACAGTCGGAGCATCGTCGAGGGCTGGATGGCGAACAGCGTTGCGTGGGCGTCCTTCACGAACTCGCCATCGCTCGTATCGGTGTGGCTAGGCTGGATCGAGACGCTCCGGTTCGTCTCGGGGAACTCTCCGAAATCACCCTCGTTCCAGCGCTCGACGTCACGGGGCGGCGCGTTCAGCGGTAGGTCGGTCCCGTTGGCGAGTTGTCGGAGCGCAACGTCCTGCCCGCCATCCTCCACGGTCTGGACGGTGCCATCCTCGTCGCCGGACCACAGGATCGGAAAGCGCGTCTCGTTGACGCCGTGGTCGGGCTCAGAGGGCGGATCGGCCAGCGCCGACCCCGCCAGCGTAGTCAGCGCTACGAGGGCGAGCATAGCGAGGAGCCCTGCTCGGCGCTCAGAACGCACACGCGCTCCCTCCGGCGACGACGTTGTTCAGGATGAACGTGATGATCTCGGTCCCGAGCGGCGCGACGATGACGCCCCAGAGCAGGCCCTGATTCCGGATGCCCTTCATCTCCTTCTTCCAGTCCGATCGGCGGACGAAGGGCAGGGCGACCGTCGCGCCGAGCGCGAGGACGCCACCGAGCATCGGCCCGCCGAACTGGATCAGCGTGAAGACGTTCTGGATCGTGTCTGCCATCGGCGTGTTGCAAAAGGCCTGGCCGGACCCCTGAGCGGCCGCTGGTTCGGCCAGCACGAACAGTGCGATGGCGGCAATCACCAGGCGCCGCAGCGGGAGATGGCGGACGAGTCGGTCGGTCATCGAGAGCGATGCCTCTGTCGAAGCGTGCGTGTCGTCGGTCATCGGTGGATCAGTCGTCTCCTTGCACGTCGGCGAGCGGGGCCCGCCGCACGGTGCACTCGGGACTGAGAACGGGATGACCGTAAGCGAGCGCGGGGTAATTCCGGAAGTTCACGAAACGGCTCGCTGAGGGAGCGACTGCGGACGTCACAGCGTGTTGCCGTCGATCGTTATCCGTCCAGAAAGGTCTCGATGTCCCGGGCAGGCGCTCGAAACCCCGCCTCGTCGATCCACCGCTTCAGGTATCTGTCGGCGTCTTCGACCGACATGACGTCGTCCTCGACGAACCGGACGAGCACTCCGATCGAGCCGGTCAGCGGAACGTCTCGATTGCGAGCGATCGATCGGGCGTCGCCGTCGTCGGTCACGATCGTACCGTTTCGGACGTCAGCGACGGCCAGCGCTTGCGCCTCTCCGGGATCGAGCCGTTTCAGGAGATGTTGTTCTACCTCTTGGGCGGCGGGTGACGGCGTGATCACTGGAATGTCATCATCGAGGGTGACGACGGCACGCTCGAGATAGGAATGGGTCTCGATACCCGCGGCGAGTTCTGTTCGGACGGCCTCGACGGTGGCCAGCCGGGGCAAATCGTCCAAGAGCTCGACCCGGTTGACGTGCGCGAAGTTCGATAACACGGACGTGTCGAGGACTGTCGGTCGATCGGGCGACCCCGTCATTCGAGATTGCGGGCGGTCTCGATTTCGTCGCGTGCATCGGCCATGTCTTCCGGGCCGACGCGGAGGTCGACACCCTCCTCCCGCAAGCGATCGCGCATTTCGAAGCGATTGCAATCGGCCAACCGCGCTGCCGTCCCGAGTGTGACGTCACCACGCTCGTACAGCGCGATCGCTGCTGCGACGCGTTCGTTCGGATGTTCTTCGAAGTATTCCCGAAGGACGTGCCGGATCGCGTCGCTCTTGTTCTCGAAGACGCCGGCGTCGACGGCCCCCTCCATCAGGTCGGTGAGGTCGTCGGGGATCGTGGCAGTCGTCCGGGACATCGGTGTACCTGAGAATTGGTGTTCATACATTATATGAATTTCGCCAGTTCGCCATTCCAACCATGAGGATTCGAGACTCAGGCGTGATCACTACTGAATGGCGTATCCAGCCTTACGCAGGGCCGATCAACTCCGGATCCACGCTACACCCACACTCCTGCACTTCGCGCGCGACGAGCGTACTGATCGAAACCAACGTGACGGGTTCCCCACAGTGAGGACAGTGGGCCGTCACACCCGACACTCCCCGCTCACGGGCGTCGATTTCAAGTAAATACAACCCCTCTTATAGTGGGATTGTGTAATATTTGTTACAAGCCAAGGGCCGGCTTTGACGTCACATAGACGATGTTCTCACCGCTGTCGTAATGGTGGTGCCACCCCTCTCCATCTTCCCCCACGTAAGTATACCGTCCGTCTGGCAGGACGATATCTACACTCCCCTCTCCCTCCTGAATCGGGCTGTCTCCCTCCGTGGTTTCGCTGGCCGCCATCGTAGTTCCTCCTATACACCCATAAGAGCGCTTTTGTCATAAAGATTTCGCGAGTAATTAGGTTTTACAGATGGATCCGATTTAGTATGTGTATACCAAACCTAAACACTACCGAAACACTTATTATATACTCGCTCTATGGATTAGATGCGTAAGGAGGTCACACGATGGGACATACTCACCACAGCTACGACGAATTTGGTGACGATCTGGTCCGACCGTTGTACGGCTACGTGACTGATTTCAAAGAGGGGAAGGTCCCTAACTGGGTCAAGAACCCATCCATCTCACAGTCTGAGGCCGAGCGATTGCTCGGGCTCGGTCGCGTCGATGGGAAGATTCCACGCTCGGAGCTACCGTCCGGGATGAGGCGTGATAGTGGCGGGCGTGGACCGACTCGATACAATGTTGCTCCGAGTACGTATCTCGAGCTCCACCGCGAGCGGATCCAAGAAGCCGACGAGAAGCGGCGATTCAGAAGGGTCCGTTTCGACCTCCGAACGCGGCAGAAAAGCTATTCCCGCAAACAGACGGTCCCCTCTGAGATTAGCGATCGGCTGTCTGAGATCATGGATACCTCCTACTGGAACAGGAAAGTGGACGGCTACCATACTAGCTTCCGGAAGTGGACACTGACCTACGAGATCGGTCGACGTGGCGGGGTTCAAGACGTGCATATTGAAGCTGACCTGAACCACTAACTCCGCAGAATATACTATTTTAACCCGTAAAAATTAAGATTGATCCGTACCAATGAGGTGGTACACGGGGGTCACAAGATGGGTTACATCAGTAATCCGGACGAACAGCTATCAACAAGCAGAGTGAATGGCCTGACTATCATGGAGCGGCAGGAGATCAAATCCGCTTGCAGACATAGTTCACATTTTTATACCCCCAGGGGATTACAATGAGATGGGACGGACCTAGTTGCCATCGTAGTGACCTCCTAACACAACGCTGACAACTCCTGTCCGTCCCTTTCATGCTCGTAACTCCCTTGAGGAGCCCCTTCGCCCGCGTTTTCGAACTTCACAGACACAAACAGTATTCTTTTCATCAGTTTCATACTCATTGATATCCTCCACCGTGAGAGATGCGATTCTCCCCTTCCAAATCCCCGTAAGTATTTCTAGGTGGGGAAACACGTCCCGATAACGGAGTATGGATTCGTGAGCTCGAATCCAACCGATCCCGACCGGGGGCAGGGGAAGGGGCGCAGCCGGAATGAAGGAGAAGACCCGTCCGAGGAGTTTGAAGACTCGGCCGATAGCGAGCAGGCGGACGACGCCCAACAACTCCTTGACGAAATAGAAGAGGACCTCGATAATGATGTTCCTGAAAGCGGTGATACCGAGAGTGAAGGGGGTGCTGGTGGATCGACTGTAGACGCTCCGCTGGGTGAGTTTGGCGGCGAATCAGACGGGTCCGAAGATGGAGATAGCCAAGAGCAGGATACCGGTTACGAGCACATCGACGACAACCCGACAGGGATCACGCTCTCTCGTCAGGAGTTACGAAACCGCGAAGTAGCCGAAGAAGTGGCGGACGCGATCGATGAAGAGGCATGGTTGAGTGATGTCTCGGAAGAATATCCCGACCAGATCCAGTCGCTTGCTGAGGAAGGACTTACTCCTAATGCCCCGGATCACGTGAATATTGAGTCTGGTGAGGAATTCGAACCACTCGCCCTCAGTGAAGATCGGGAGACGGGGGCCAGCGACACGTCTATGTGGGTCGTCACAGACGGCGACGGCAACGAAATGTACGTCACGCTGGATAATTCGTCAGCGATGGGGCAGCCAATGGCCTCAACGGCGATGGTCAACTCGTTCAGAAACGCGCTTTCGGACGAGGCCCGGGATGACGTGAATTTCCCGGATATGGCCATCGATAACGAGCGAGAGGCTGCTGTCGTTGCATCAGTCGGTGCCGAGGACTCGTCGTCGACGAACAAGTATCGGCCCCGAACAGTTGATACCGAGTTCAAGAAGGATGATTACCTGTCTGCCGCCGCCTCGAAGCTTGTTCTTGGCGATACGGATCTTGGAGGTAACGTCGTGACGTCCAAGGAGGGCAGATTCCACCCAATCGACTACGATCTGGCCGGGTCAAGACTCCAGTCACGAGATGAATCTGTCCGGGAAGATACCGACCGTCACGAAGGCCAAAACTCGGTATGGGACAGTGCTCAGTCGAAGGCCTCACGGAGTACTCGGAGGTTCGATTTCGAGGTAGAAGCCGACGAGCTTCGATCGAAGGCGCGCGAGATCGCCCAGGAGACGGACGTCGACAAGCTTGAACAGAACCTTTCTGAAAGTCCGCATATAAGTAGCAAGAAGAAAGAAAATGTGTTAAGCAATATTCGCGATCTACGGGAGGGTGAACTCTAATGGCTGTCATCATCAGTGCTCAGGAACAGGGGGAATCGAGCGACCTCGTAGAACAGGGTGTCGTGATCGATGGCGAGTACTACGGAAACGAGGATGGAGAGACGATGCTCCCTATTGTCGACCTTGACGAGATTGATGAAAAACGACTGGCCGCATCACTGAACAGTCATTACGTCAAGGCCACTATAATCCCAGACGAGGAAGTCGACATTGAGAAGTTCCGGCAGATGTCCTCTTAGGATAGATCTATTGAGATGTCTTCCAACGACGACACTTCCGATACCGATGTCATCGAACCGGACGAGATCACATTCCAGGATGTCCACGAGGGACTCGTGGGACCAGTCCTCGGCCCGGTTGTGGTTCCGGACGAAAGCGTCCATACGGACGAGGTTACACCCCAGGCGTTCGAGTCGGAAGCAGCGGTCAGGAAATGGGCGCATGAGAGCGCCCAGGATGTTGAGGAAGTCCGTAGTGGGGAAGCCCACCCATTCGTTACTATTCAACCCGTCAAAACGGGATGGATCGCGACCGTCTACTTACTCGAAGGTATCGAGCGGCTGGATGACGAAATGCGGTGAAGAAGTACCAAGACCCACCGTCACGTCGCCGCCCACTCGTCGATCGTTTTGATGCACTCGCTCTCTGAGTCTGTTTTAGGTTCGATCACTTCGTCGAACGTCCGATCGGAGCACAACGGCGAGATCATGTAGGCGAACTGGACCGCGATTGACCCCGAGTACTGAGCTCGGACTGTCGAGATATCGTCCCCGAATGGGAGGAGGTGCTTGTTCTGGGTCCACGAGGCGTCGGGGATTTTGTTCGACGCAGGGGCCTTCTCTGGAGTCGAGTTATCCAGCGAGTCGATCAGGTTCGGGTTATCGCGGAGCTCTTTCAGAAGCTCCGGCTCAGTCCCCGGCGCGAGCGCGTGGATCTTCATATCGTCGCCGACGTATTTGCGGACGGCATGGAGCATTTCGATCCGTCGGTCCACGCTTTCTACCCGCTTGAGGCTCCCCAGGGCGATGTATCGGACTTCATCTAGCCACCCTTTCTCTTCGGCTACTTCGAGAAAGTCGAGGTAAGGGTGCTGAATGGGAAGAATCGTCTTGTCGAGAATCTCCAGGTCACGGGCCCGGTCCATGAACCGCTCGATCCCTTCGACCGCAGCTTCGAACTGGGAGTCGATGCCGTCGTCCTCAACAGTAGGCATGTCAGGGTTGTGCCCCTTGTTCGACGGATCTTCCATCCCAGTCACGTCCGTTGCGAACACGTAATCGGCATCCATCTTGGCGGCGGCCTCGAGAACGTCTTCAGGCGAGCCCCACCGGTTGAATCCCGAATCTACGATCAGCGTTTCACAGGAATCCCGCACAGCAGGGCGATTAGCCTCGTAGTACGAGATAATCTTCCACCGCCACCCCCACCGCGGATTTACCGACGAACAGTAGACGTCGATGGGCGTGGCGTCGGCGATTTCCTCCTTCTCCTGAATCTCCCGTTCGTAGTACTTCGGGATACGCTTCGCGAACGTCCGCGTGTGCTCGAAACGAGGAATCGGATCGAGATCCTCTATGTTGACGAGCGTCGGTGTCTCGAATGGCGACTCTTGAATGACGGCCTCGCCTTCGAACGGAGGTGGCGTTTCACAGCCCTCCAGGACGGCTTCCGAAGGGTGTGCTTCGTGGACGATCACCTTCTCGCCATTGAATTTTGCTCCCCGTTCTTCGAGCTCAGTATAGGGATCTTCCAACTCGAAGGTTGCCCGACGCCTTACGCTGTCAGGATGGGGACGGGCCCACGGGTTTGAACGACTCAGAGGGTGTTTGCGGAAATCGGAGACGGGGATCAGACCGCAGTCGCGAAATTCGGGGAGATACTCTTCTTCTGAACCGGGTTCCGCGTAGTACTCGTCACGTCCGAGATGAGTCGAAGAACCATTGGAACCCTCGCCTGAATGAATCTCACTCTGGACCATCGTGTGACCTCCTTATCTGGATTATAGAGCGGGAATATTATAAACCCTTCGGTAGTTATTGGGTTTGTATGGCGGAGATAGAACGACCAATTCACCGTTCAACGCAGCGGATCACTCCCCAATTTGGAATGGGAAAGCAGATAGCCCGTTTCCGTCTTTGAACCTTTCAATATTCGCAATCCGCTGGTCGGCAGTCGGATGTGTCGAGAATAACTGATTCAGATCATCTCGTAGGTGTTTTGGTAGGATATTCTCAAATAGACTGAGCGATGACGCGCGGTCCTCCACATCTGCTTCTCTCAGGCTCCGTAGTTGCTCAATCACCTGGTCGGGGTCGTCGAGATAGCGGGCGGCGAATTCATCAGCACGATATTCCAGATAGCGACTCACCCCGAGGGACAGAAACCAACTGGTGAGAGCTATAACAAACACTCCTGCCGCTGTGAGAGGCTCTCCAGCCAGCATAAACCGCCCGGTTAGAAACATGGAGAAGAGAACCGTTGTTCCCGTAATCAGTAGGTAGATGTTATGGTGTTCTGCTGCGTGCCCGAGCTCGTGAGCCGAAACTACCTCGATGTCGTCCTCATCAAAAACTTGGTCGTGTCGCAAAGTCCTCTAGAGTTCAGTAGCAACTGGCTCCCGTGAGGAACGGGTCGCCTCTGGTGTCCAACCTGAGAGGTGACCCATGCACGCCACAATCGACGTGCGGTTGACTGTTAGCATCGACGACGACAAAACGATACCGCTGGCCGCGCTGGCTGAGTTCATCACTGACCAGAACGTCGAGTCAGTTCTTCTCGAAGGACTGGTCGAGAGCCTCGACGCGAGCCGCGTCGAGGCGCTCTGTGGCGAGAAACACGCTCACGGCAATGGTGATCAGCGATTCCAACGAGCTGGAACCGATACTCGCACAGCTGTCACAACCGCCGGTGAGCACGAGTTTTCTCTCCACTACGTCGAGGATACCGACGCTGACCACGACGAAGCCAGCTACTTCCGGCCCGTTGAAGATGTTCTCAGCTTCGACGGGCAAAACCGCTATCAGCAGGACATAGCCGCCAAGAGTGTCGATCTCGCTACCTCGCTCAGCTATCGTGATGCTGCTGACCACGGCGACGGCATCCTCTCGGAGATGCCGTCGCCGACCACTATCAACCGCCGCGCGAGAAAGTACGGCAGTAAGCTCAAGCAGTTCCTTCCCGACTGTGTCGCTGATACAGACGCTGATGCGGTTATTCCTGACGGCACGAAGTGTCACAGTCAAGACGACGACCGTTCGTACCACTCCGTCCAAGCCACGCTCGGCGAAGATACTGCAGAGGAGTCACGCTCCTTGCTGGATCTTTCGGTGAACGCTGATTGGGACGAGACAGCAGCTGACCTCAATGAGATCGACGCAGTCACTGACGACGCGACAGTCGTCAGTGACGCTGATGACGGCATCGTTACGGCCTTTACCGACGAATACAGCGATCACCAACTCGATCTTGTCCACGTCGGCCGAACGCTGGACTACAACCTCTGGGACGATGGCGTGTTCTCCTTGGATCGACGGAACGAGATCGTCTCGGAGGTGATCGATGAGGTGTTCCATCTGAAAAATTCGGTCGCCAAGCACCGTTCAGACGAGGAGTTCGCGGCGATCCGCTCGCGGATCGCGCGAACGACCGAGCGTATCGAGAAGACAGCGTGGCAGTTGGATCAGTACGGGTCAGAGAAGGCTGCGGGGTATCTACGGCGGTGGCTGCCGTCGATTGTGACGTTTGCCGAGCAGGCTGTCGAGGGGTTCGAGGTGCCGTGGACCTCGAACCCCGTCGAACGGCTGATGGGAGAAGTCAGCAAGCGCTGCAAGAACCAGTGGATGCGCTGGACAACGGAGGGATTAGAGGCGATACTCCAGCTTCGGCTGGTGAAGTACGCCGATCCAGAGTACTACCAGTCGTTCCTTGACGAACTGCTCCAGCGATCGACCAAAACAGCAATGAGCTGTGACCTCTCAATTGAGAGCACCAGAGGCAAACTCTAGATCGCTTTGCGACGCGACCAAATCATTACTTCGTCCACTCTGCAGCGGAGTTCGAGCAGCGACTTGACGA